>JAEUUQ010000092.1 GCA_016787505.1 Saprospiraceae bacterium
AATTTTCAGATCGTGTCGCCGGGCGCGGCCGGTTTCGGTATAGCGGCATCGAGCGCCCAACTGCAGAATGTGTGTCTTCCGAATACCGCTTCAGTGTCGATAGCCAGTACAGCTTTCCAAAATTTCAACAACCCCATTTTACTCGAGGTAATTGACGGCCTGCCTGCGGGTGTTACGGCTTCTTTTAGCGCCAATACTATTGAACCGGGACAAAGCTCCGAGCTAACCGTGGATATGAACGCCATCAATACCCCTCAATTTGTAACCCTAACTGTACGGGCCACTGCAGAAGACGCCGATACGGCTTACGCGCTGGTATACCTTCGCCTGGTGTCGACCGATTTCAGCGAAGCTGCGCTGCTTTCACCGGCTGATGGAACTACGGGTATTACCCTGTCGGCACTGATGAGCTGGAATAGCTCGCCCAATGCCACCAGCTACGATTTCGAACTGGCTACTAGTCCGGCTTTCGGCAGCAGTATTATTGAAAGCGTGCAGGGTCTTACAGTAACTTCGTATCAGACGACTATCTTTTTTGAAGAAAATACCCTCTACTTTTGGCGCATTCGCCCCATCAACGAATGCGGCCCGGGGGAATATCTAGCGCCCTTTACCTTCCATACACAAAGCGTAAGCTGCAGCCCGTATGAAGCAGCAGGTTTGCCGTTGACGATTCCCGGAAGCGGCCCCTTACCTACAATCGTATCCCATATCAACGTGGCATCGCAAGGTATTATCAACGACGTCAATGTGCCTTTGGTTAAAATCAGCTACCAGCCAGTAAAAAGCCTGCGCGTATCGCTGATCAGTCCGGCAGGCACGGCGGTTCGCCTATACGACCAACAGTGCTTCAATACGCAGTATCTATTCCTCGGCTTTGACGATCAGGCGCCCAACACCATCATCTGCCCACCCGACGACGGCATTGTTTTCCAACCTGCACAGCCGCTATCAGCCTTTAATGGCGAAAATATCCTGGGCGAGTGGACGCTGGAGGTAAAAGTGTTGCAATCTGGATTCGGCACGCCCGGCGCTATCGAAGAATGGGGCTTCGAATTCTGTGCCAGCCTTACGCCCAGCAACCCGTTTGTAGTGAAAAACGATACGCTTTTTGTGCCTCCCGCTGAGGCCAACTATATCACTGTCAATGAATTGGAAATACTCGACACCGACAATACGCCCGAGCAGGTAGAATATACTATCGTAACGCCGCCTGCTCACGGCGCCTTGTACCTGCAAAGTGAACTGCTTGGCGCCGGCAGTACCTTCCGCCAATCCACCATCAATTCGTTCAACCTGCAATACCTGCACAGCGGCGACGGCAGCGATGACGACAGCTTCACCTTTGTGGTGCGCGATGGCACAGGCGGCTGGATACCCACCCAGCAGTTCAACATCAAAGTCGACCCTGATGCCTTGGTCGGCACCCAAGAACCCGGCTCTGCTGAGGAGTTTGTTTTGTATCCCAACCCGGCCACCGGATTGGTGCATGTCGCGTTCCGCCAGTCCGTCAACGGCCCTGTAAGTGTAAAGGTATTTAATGCCGGCGGACAGGAAGCCCTCCGCAGCAGTGATAATACCGGCAACAATCCCTTGGTACTTGACGCCTCGGGTTTGGCCGCGGGCATATATTTCGTACAAGTGCAAACAAATTCAGGCGCACAGATGCAGAAATTAGTCATACAGAAATAGCCCTTATGCGAATCCTCATCACAGGAGCAAGCAGTGGGATCGGCCGCGAGGTCGCTTTGGCTCTCGCCGCCGATCCCGGGTATCAGGTACTGGCGCTAGCCCGCCACGGCGAACCCCTCGAAGCGCTGGCGCAAGAGGCACTCAACCGATATGATCGCGCCGCCATTTCCTGGCGGGAATTCGATCTGACTTCTTCAGATGATTCTATCCTGCTGGAAGCTGTTGAAGCGCTGGGTGGCATAGACATCCTCCTCAACAACGCCGGCCTGCTCATCAATAAACCCTTTGCTCAGCTCACCGGTGATGATTGGCAGCAGCAGTTTGACGTCAATGTCTTCGGCCCGGTGCGGGTCATTCGCCTGCTCCTTCCCTGGCTTCAGCAAAGCGCTTCGGCACATATCGTCAACATCAGCAGTATGGGGGGATTTCAGGGCAGCAGCAAATTTCCCGGCTTGTCGGCCTACAGTGCATCCAAGGCCGCCCTGGCCAACCTCACCGAATGCCTCGCCGAAGAATTCAAAGACCGCCACATATCCGTCAATTGCCTGGCCCTGGGCGCCGCGCAGACCGAGATGCTGGCCGCTGCTTTCCCCGGCTACCAGGCGCCCCTCAGCGCTGCCGATATGGGCGGTTTTGTGGCCTGGTTTGCTACCCACGGCCACCGCTTTTTTAATGGGAAGATTTTGCCGGTGTCGGTGTCGACGCCGTAGTGGAGCCTGGGTGTTTGAACAAGATTTTTAAGATTTTAAGATATACAGGATGTTTTTCTTTTCGATATTTTGAAGCCAGGTTTTCTATTTGTGGTTATCTCTGTTGGTCTTAAAATATTAACGAAATGGAAAGGAAATATAAGAATGAAGATGAGCCGGAAGATATCAATGCGTTGACGCATAAAATAATTGGATGTGCAATGCAGGTGCACAACACCCTTGGAAATGGCTTCCAGGAGGTGATTTATCAAAAAGCCCTGGCTATCGAGTTTGTATTCCAGCGTCTTGAGTTTGCCCGGGAAATGGAAATGGACCTGTTTTACAGAGAGGAATATATCGGATCCCGCCGGGTAGATTTTTTTGTAGAAGATCGCGTAATGGTTGAAATTAAAGCGGTTGAAAAACTGGAAGATGTGCATAAGGCACAAGCTATTAATTACTGCGAAGCATATAATATTGCCCACGGTTTGCTTATTAATTTTGGAAGCACAAGCCTCGAATTTAAAAGAGTATACAACAAAGAACTTGTCAAACGTTAACATAACAAAATCATGTGCATCCAAAAATCCTAAAAATCTTGTTCAGACAACAAAGCCAAGCAATTGAAATGACGATTATGCCGACCTATACAAAAAACTATGAACAAACAACAGAATAACGCCTTTATCCCCTACCGCCCCCAGTTTCTTACCGAAGAAGAAATGCTCGAACGCAGCCGGGCCTTCTATGCCTTCATGGACCAACGCCGCACCGTGCGCGATTTTTCCGACAAACCGGTGCCATTGGAAATCATCGAAAATATCATCAAAACGGCGGGTACGGCGCCTTCAGGGGCGCACAAGCAACCCTGGACCTTTTGTGTGGTGCAAGACCCCGAGATCAAACGCCAGATCAGATTAGCCGCGGAAGAAGAAGAATACCAGAGCTACCACGGCCGCATGACGGAAGAATGGCTCCGGGACCTGGCACCGCTGGGCACCGACTGGCACAAGCCTTTTCTGGAAACCGCGCCGTTTCTCATTGTGGTTTTCAAACGTTTGCACGAAGGTGCGGAAAAGCGCAAAAACTACTACGTATCCGAATCGGTAGGCCTGGCCGCGGGTTTCCTGCTTGCCGCAATCCACCACGCCGGACTGGTGGCGCTCACGCATACGCCAAGCCCGATGAATTTCCTGCAGGACATCCTTCAGCGGCCCGATAACGAGCGGCCTTTTTTGCTCATCCCTGTGGGATACCCCGCGGAAAACGCCCAGGTGCCCGATCTTCAGCGAAAAAAGCTGGATGAAGTCTTATATCTCTACTGAGCGTGAACAGTGAACAGTGAACGATGAACTGCAACTTGTTTCGGTTCACTGTTCACTGTTCACACATACAACCACTACTCCGGTTCGAAGCCCAGCACAATGTTGAAGTTGCCAAGGTTGCGGAAGCTGCGCTCGCCCGTTTTGTCGAAGCCAATACCGTAGTCAAAGCCTAATACGCCGAACATCGGCAAGAACACCCGCAGGCCCAATCCCGCCGATCGTTTGATATCGAAGGGGTTGAAGTCGCGCAGGTTGCGCCAGGCGTTACCGCCCTGTGCAAACGCCAGCACATAGATTGTAGAACTGGGGTTGAGCGAGAGGGGGTAGCGCAATTCGAGCGTAAGCTTATCAAAAACGGGCGTTGAAGCTGAGCGGCCCGAGGCGTCGCGGTTGGCCTCGATATCGTCTACTTCGTATCCGCGCATGGAGATGATATCCACGCCGGCAAAGACGAATTGCTGGTTGTTGAGACCGTCGCCGCCGAGCTGGAATCGCTCGAAGGGCGAGGTGCCAATCTCGCTGTTATAGTAGCCGAGGGCGCCGATTTTAGCCTGTGTTTTGAGCACCAGCTTGCCCACTATCGTCGTATACCATTCGGCGTCGAAGCGCCATTTGTGGTATTCCACCCAGCGGAATTTATCGGCTACTGACAAGTCGCTGTAGTTTTTATTGCTAAACAGCGAATACGGCGGCGTAAGCTGGATAGACAAAGAAAAACGCGAGCCTTCGCGAGGGAAGATGGGTTCGTTTATGGTGCTGCGCGCAAAAGTCTGGCGCAAGCTGAAGTTATTGAAATAGCCGTCGGTCACCGTGCTGCCGTCGTCGGTGCGGAAGAGCGTACCACTGCTCCAGCTATCGAGCGACAATGTTTGCAGGTTGATCGCCGTACTCGACACAAAGTTGTCGTCGGGCCAATTCATACGCGTACCCAGGCTGATCGTGCCGTTGATGATATTGAGACTCTGGAAAGTACCCAGTCTGCGACTGCCGCCGGTAAGGCGGTTGAAAAACGTGGCGACGGTAAGCGAGTTAGGGCTTTTGCCCCCCAGCCAGGGTTCGGTAAACGAGATATTATAAGATTGATAAAAGCGGCCGTTCGACTGGGCGCGGATACTGAATCGCTGTCCATCACCCTGCGGCAGCGGCCTCCAGGCGTCCTTCTTGAAGATATTGCGCATCGAGAAGTTGTTGAACGAAACGCCAAGCGTACCAATGACGCCCTGCAAACCTCCCCAGCCCGCGGAGAGCTCCAACTGGTCGGAGGGCCGTTCTTCCACCTTATATTCAATATCCACGGTACCGCGTTCGGGGTTGACGGGTGTGTTGATACCCAGGTTTTCGGCGTTAAAATAGCCGAGGTTCATGATCATGCGCTGCGAGCGGATGATATCCGAGCGGCTGAACTTTTCGCCCGGCAGCGTACGTAGTTCGCGGCGGATCACGTGTTCGTGGGTTCGGTCGTTGCCTTCGATGACCACCCGGTCGATCGTAGCCTGGGGGCCTTCAAAAATGCGCATTTCGAGGTCGATAGAATCGCCTTCGATAGCTATTTCGGTAGGCTCCACCTGGAAAAAGAGATAACCGTTGTCCATATACAAGGTACTCACATCGCGGCCATCCTGGCTAAAGCGCAGGCGGTTGTTGAGCAATTCCTGGTTGTATACGTCGCCGCGTTTGATGCCCAATACGTTGGCCAGTGTGGTAGTATCGTAAATGGAGTTGCCTTTCCAGGTAATATCGCGGAAATAGTAGCGCCTGCCCTCGTCCACATTCAATTGGATAACGATATGGCCCTTCTCGTCACGCCAGGTACTGTCGAGCGTGAAATTGGCATCGCGATAGCCTTTATTATTATAAAAAGTAATAACCTTATTTTTATCGTCATCGTATTTGGCTTTCAGGAATTTAGAACTGGCAAACAGGCGGCGTTTTTCTTTGGTATCCTTCATTTGCCGGCGCAGTTTTTTCGACTTCATGTTTTCGTTGCCGACAAACCTGATTTCCTTGATCTTAACCCGGTTGCCGCGGTTCACGTCAAATATAAGCAGTACAGAGTGCGTGCGAGAGGTATCGATTTCTTCGATCGTGTTGACTTTACAATCGAGATAACCTTTATCGACAAAATATTTGCGGATGCCTTCACTGGCGTTGGCTTTCACGTTTTCAGTAACGATACCGCCTTTGAGCAAGTACTTATTGACTTCTTCATTGAGGTCGTCGTGGTTCGACTTTTTTACACCGCGGTAGGTATGTTTAGAAAGGCGAGGGCGTTCCTCGAGGACGATAGCGAGAAAAATGACATCGCCGATGGTTTTTTCCTTTTGAATTTGCACATTTGTGAAAAGGCGCAACTTCCACAATGCTTTGATAGCCTTGGGTATATCGGGTCCGGGGATGCGAATTTTATCGCCGACAGCTAGTCCGGTGACGCCGATAATAGCGTTATCATCGCTAAACTCCGCGCCGGTTACGGTGATACCGCCGATCTCGTATTCGCGCGGTTCGCCATAACTCATAATAGGAGTTTGGTCTGATGTTTGTGCAAAGCCCAATGCGGGGGCGACAAAAAGACAGAAAAGCAAAAATCGATTAATCATGCGCACGTCCAATTGAATGGCCATTCTTTTTTAAACAAACTGCCCTTAAAGAGGCGGTAAAGGAAAATAGGGTTGTATCGTCATTGCACCAATTGTTCACTGATTTTTCCAAAACGCCGTTCCCGCTGTTGGAAGTCAATAATAGCTTCGTATAAATGCTGGCGGCGGAAATCGGGCCAGAAAACCGGTGTAAAATACAACTCGGCGTAGGCAAGTTGCCACAGCATAAAGTTGCTGAGGCGTTTTTCGCCGCTGGAGCGTATCAACAATTCGGGATCGGGGATGCCGTGGGTGCTCAGGGCATCATTAAATAGGTTTTCAGTAATAGCATCGGGGCTAAGCTCGCCTAGCTGCACACGGGTTGCCAGTTGGCGCGCTGCTTCTACCAATTCCCACTTAGCGCTGTAATTGAGTGCCAACACCAGCGTCATACGATTATTCTTGCTGGTATTGTGAATGCCGTCGAGCAGGGCTTTGCGGGTAGAGTCGGGCAAGCGGCTGATATCGCCGATGGCCTGCAGTCTGATATTATTTTTATTAAGGGTTTCGATCTCTTTGTGAAGGGTTTCTACCAACAAACGCATAAGGGCGCCCACCTCCATAGCTGGGCGGTTCCAGTTTTCGGTAGAAAAAGCATAAAGCGTGAGGTATTCCACGCCTAGTTCGGCAGCGGCCTCGGTCACTTCGCGTACAGCTTTAACGCCGTTGCGATGGCCAAACACGCGCGGTTTGCCATGCTGTTTGGCCCATCTGCCATTGCCATCCATGATGACGGCAATGTGCCGGGGTAGCTTGTCAAGGTTGATCTGCGACTTCAGGTCCATGTTACTCACTTCACCCAACGCAGCGTCTGAAAGCCATAGCGGGGGCCGTCTTGGCGCTTTGTTTTTGAAAAATTCGCACAAAGTTAAGAAAAGAAACTGCAAAATGCGCTATTTTGCATAGTTAGCGCGCTTAACAAAAAGCGCCATTACTGCAAAACACCTAATGTCATGCAAAACAAGAACGCGAAAACCTTCGAACCGTACATCGCTGCGAAAGATTTAATTCCAGAATTCACACTCAAAGCCATTTTATTAGGCTCTTTCTTCGGCATCCTCTTTGGCGCCGCCACCGTATACCTGGGGCTCAAAGTAGGACTTACCGTAAGCGCCTCTATCCCTATCGCCGTATTAGCGATTTCTATTTTTAAAAAATTTGGAAATGCCACCATTCTCGAGAGCAATATCGTACAAACGATAGGCTCTGCGGGTGAATCAGTGGCGGCAGGCGTGGTGTTTACGATTCCGGCCCTGCTTTTCCTGGCTGGAGGGCAAAGCTACTTCCAATACTTCCAGATTTTTGTGCTGGCTCTCATCGGCGGCGTTTTGGGCGTGTTGTTTATGATACCGCTGCGACGCTCGCTTATTGTGAAAGAGCACGGCAACCTGCCTTATCCCGAAGGCACCGCCTGCGCCGACGTGCTGATAGCAGGCGAAAAAGGCGGCAAGCTGGCCCAAAAGGTGTATATGGGCCTCGGCGTGGCTTTTTTATATAAATTTTTGATGTCGATTATCGGCCTTTGGAAAGAAGCGCCCAGTATTGTTTTTGGCAAAAATTCGGCCCTGCCCAACGGCACGGTTAACGGCGAGATCACCCCCGAACTGCTCGGCGTAGGCTACGTGATCGGGCCGCGCATTTCCGGCGTTATGGTTGCCGGCGGTGTATTGTCTTGGCTGGCTCTGATACCCCTGATTACTATTTTTGGCGCCGGTCTTACCACTCCGCTGGCGCCCGAAGCCACTAAGCTCATCTCCGATATGACGCCCAGCGAGATCTGGAGCCGCTATATCCGTTATATCGGCGCCGGCGCCGTGACTTTCGGCGGGATTATGACGCTTATTAAAACGCTGCCCACCATTGTGAGCGCATTCAGCGATTCATTCCGCGATCTGCGCGAACAAAGATCGGGACAGGCCGTGGCCCCAACCCGCACAGAGCGCGATATTCCACTAGTATACGTACTTCTCGGCAGCTTGGGCCTCATCGTACTGATGACCATTTTGCCCAATATGCCGACCAACTTTTTCTCGGCAATCCTGATTATTGTTTTCGGCTTTTTCTTCGTCACGGTATCTTCCCGTATTGTGGGCCTCATCGGTTCTTCCTCGAACCCTATCTCGGGTATGACTATCGCCACACTGATGGCCACTTCGCTGATCTTTTTAGGCTTGGGTTGGACCGGCGACGCATACCAGCCCATCGCGCTGGTAGTCGGCTCTATCGTTTGTATAGCTTCCGCTAATGCAGGCGCTACCTCGCAAGACCTCAAGACTGGCTATATCGTTGGCGCTACGCCTTACCGTCAACAGCTCGGACTTATCATTGGCGTATTGGTGTCGGTCGTATTTATCGGCTTGACTTTGCTATTGCTCGAAAACACCCTCGGCATCGGCGAGGCTACGCCCGAGCACCC
This sequence comes from Saprospiraceae bacterium, assembly GCA_016787505.1. Lineage (GTDB taxonomy): Bacteria > Bacteroidota > Bacteroidia > Chitinophagales > Saprospiraceae > JABWBR01. The sequence continues at coordinate 8,759 of JAEUUQ010000092.1, forward strand.
CAATCCCCTGCCGGCTCCTCAAGCCACCTTGATGGCAACGGTGATAAAAGGCCTCCTGAGCCAAAACCTGCCCTGGGGTTTGGTGATTTCCGGTATGGCTATTGCTGCTGTTGTGGAATTATGCGGTGTCAGCTCGCTGGCATTTGCCGTAGGCGCCTACTTACCTTTATCTACCACCTCGCCTATTTTTATCGGCGGTTTGGTAAAATGGTTGGTAGATCGCCGTAGCAAACAAAAAGAAGAAGAATCCGAAATAGGCCCCGGTGCATTGTTTAGCTCCGGCCTCATTGCAGGCGGTGCGATCACAGGCATTTTGATCGCCGTGATGCTAGGTACCAACATGGGTAAAAACGCCGACGGCACACCTAAGTCCCTAATGGATTTAGTAAATACCCATATCGGTGAAAATATGGGTGGGATGGGCGATATCATAGGCGTAGTTGCCTTCGGCCTGTTGGCGTTTCTGCTTTGGCGCGTGGCCGGCAGGAAAGAATAGGTGGTTAGCACTTAGCAGTCAGCTATCAGCCGGCTGCTAAGTGCTAAAAAATGGGGCGCCATGAAAAAACGGGTTTTCATCTTGTTTGTGTTTGTTGTTCTGAAAGGAATCGCGATTGCGCAGATTTCCCAGAATATGTCTTTGCTGGCCAACTGGGACGATAACACCCTGCCCGTACATTCCGGATTGGTATACAACGATATTTGGGGTTATGCCGCCGATGGGCGCGAATATGCCATTTTGGGTTCAGCGCAAAAGGTACATTTCATTGATGTGACTAACCCCGCGGGGGTGATAAACATTGCTGCTTTTGCGGGCGGCGCAAGTTCTATCTGGCGCGACATGAAAACGTATGGACAGTATGCTTACTCCGTGGCAGACCAGGGTACAGAGGGCCTCATGATTTTCGACCTCAGCAACTTGCCTGCGTCGGTTACCAAGGTGAGTCAGATCACTACCTTTTTTGTACGGGCGCACAATATCTTTATAGATACCCAAACCGGGCGATTGTACATAGCCGGAGGTAATTCAGCCCCCAATGGTATTATTGTGTTAGATTTAAATTCCGACCCTGCCAACCCCACGCTGTTGGCCAATGTGAGTCTGCCCGGCGGCTATGTGCACGACGTATATGTGGAAAACAACCAGGCTTATTGTTCGCATGGCAGCAACGGCCTGCACGTATATGACATGACCATCCCCACCTCGCCGATGGAGTTGGGCGCTATCACTGATTATCCCGAGATCGGCTACAATCACAGCAGTTGGCGCAGCGGAAATTATCTCGTATTCGCCGACGAAACGCACGGCCGGGGATTGAAATGCGTAGATGTCAGCGACTTGTCGGATATGGTGATTACCGATATTTTTAGGTCGACCCTGCTGGCGCCCAGCTATACCAACAGCATTGTGCACAATCCTTTTATTTTGGGAAATTATTGCTACGTGTCTTATTATCACGAAGGGGTGCAGGTTTTTGATATTTCCAATCCTGACGACGTAGTTCGTATAGCCTATTATGATACTTATCCCACTAATACTAATTACAGCGGTTATGAAGGCTGTTGGGGGGTATATCCCTTTTTGCCGTCGGGGCGTATATTGGGCTCCGATATTACAAACGGGTTGTTCGTATTGCAGTTGTCGTTCAGTCCATTGCCTGTAGAATGGGGGCTATTGCAAGCGCAGGAAGAAAGAGGAGATATCGTGATAAGTTGGTCTACCCTAACAGAAACCGGCCAATGCGAGTTTACGGTAGAACGTTCGGCAGACGGCCGTAGCTTTGTTGCCCTTGGCACTTTGGCCGGCCCGGCACAGCCTAGTTTGAGCGAGCTAAACTATTCTTTCAGGGATCGACAGCCGATTGACGGTGTCAATTATTATCGCATCCGCCAGACTGATCCCGACGGCAGTATCTTTTGGTCGGAAATAGTGAGCGCTGAGGTTGCCATGCTAGAAAAGGGCTTTCTGATTTATCCCGCTATAGTCCCCGAAGGCCGGGAATTTAACCTATCATTACCTCCGGGACAATGGCATGTTGCTTTATATCAAAATAACGGACAGTGTTTTTTTCAACAACATTTATCTGGAGGCAGGTCGGTCTGGCCTACCGACAGGCTATTACCCGGTGTTTATATTTTGCATGCT
>JAEUUQ010000168.1 GCA_016787505.1 Saprospiraceae bacterium
GTAGCATTCGCCGTGCTCATAGGGGTTGAGCGTGCCGGGGTCTACGTTGATATAGGGGTCGAACTTTTGGATGGTGACGGAGAACCCCCTGGCTTGCAGCAGTTTAGCCAGCGAGGCGGAAATAATACCTTTACCCAGCGAAGATGTGACGCCTCCCGTAACGAAGATGTATTTTGTCATAATGTAGTTAAGTGTTTGCGATGGAGCTCTGAAGCGCTAATGGAGATTCGGTTCAGATCGTTACGGGATGTAAAGGTACAATATTTTGTGGATGATGGAAAAAAAACAGTGAACAGTGAACAGTGAACAGTGAACTGAAGTAGATAATTTATACCTCGCGCCGCCAAGTTTTGGGCATGACCTTTGCTCGGGCGCGAGGTGTAATACCGCAAAGCCGGAAAAGTCATGCACAACTTGTCCCGTACCGACAGGTCGGGATGACTTGACGGCGTGCGGTATAATCAATCCTCAAACTCAAAAGGGGTAACAGGCAGCCCGTCTTTTCCATATAAATTAACGCGTTCGGGATTATCTGCCCAGGCATACCTGACGGCATTGGGACTGGATATCTCCCGGCTTTGTACGATGACTTTATTTTTTTTGATCGCTACATCCGCCCAACGAAAGTTTTTGCCGTCGGCGGATAAGGCAAAATGGCGGATTGGCTGCCCGTCTATTGATACCAGGCCTTGCTTTGCATGTGTAAAGGTAATAACCACCCGGTCTTTTTTGAAGTTAATTTTCCTGGGCTGCGGGCTCTCTGCAGACAATTGTTTTTCACCATAGGCTCTTTTGCGGGCGAGCAAGGCGAGCCTTTGCCCAACCGTTTTTTTGTCTAATGGGTGTACATCGTTCCATTCCCCGATGTCGATGGCAACAGCCATGCCGGTGTTGCTGTATTTCAAGCTGTTTAACTGCTGCTGGCGCAGGGCCGCCCAATTGCTTTCTTCCGGTGCGGGTTTTGACTCCTGGAAGTTGGCCAACTGGACGTACAAAAAAGGAAAATCGCCCTGCCCCCAGTGCTGCCGCCAATCGGCTATCATGGCGCCCATGGCATCGGCGTAACCCACCGGCCTGCCGGTATTGGATTCGCCCTGATACCAAAGCACCCCTTTGATGCCAAAGTTGATAAGTGGGTGTATCATGGCGTTGAACAAGCCGCCCGCTTTCCAGCGGATGAATGTAGGCGGCTCAAGCGGCGGCATAGCTGCGCCCAGACAGAATTTCCAGTCGCCCGACAAGTTGATGGTGTCTGTCTCGGTAGTCAGCAGATAGGGCTTATCGGGCATAAAGCCGCCTGCATCAATTTTGCTGATGAGCCTGATGGTCAGTTCATTTATTCCTTCGTGCAGGAGGTCTTTATCGAGGTAATAAATTCTCGGCGGGTATTTGTAGGTGACTTCGCCAACAAGTTTGCCATTGACATAGGTAGAATCCTGGTCGATGATGGCGCCCAGCCAGAGTTTGGCAGGCTTGCCCACCATGCTTTTGGGCACGTTAATTTGTTTTTTAAACCAAACTACCCCATTTTTGGCGCCCAACTGCTTCTCCGTCCAGTAACCCGGCACGGTCATCTCCTGCCAGTCGCCGGGATTGGCCGACAATCCCACATCTTTGGCATTCATTGCAGCGTGCCACTCTCTTTCGCGGCTTTGGTCCGCCGATTCGATCTGGCGGATATAATCGCCGTTTTTAAATTGTTGCAGTTCTTCATAAGCCGATGGAAATTGTTTGAGCGCTCCCTCGCTCATCCAGCATTCGATGGGCGAGCCGCCCAGCGCCGAATTGATGAGGCCGATGGGGACGCCGGTTTTAGCGTGTATTTCTTGTGCAAAAAAGAAAGCAATCGCAGAAAAATGCAAGGCGGTTTGAGGGTTGAGGGATTGCCATTCGCCTCCATTCAGATCGGTGCGTTGGCTGTTGAAGTCGTACGCGTCCGGAACCTCAAACTGGCGGATGAATTTGTTGTAGCAGTTCTGAATTTCTTCGGGATATTTTTCTTTGAGCCGGTTCATAGTCAACTCCATATTCGATTGACCGGAACAGAGCCATACGTCGCCGAAATATATATCACTGACGTTGATTTCATTGCTTGCTGTAATTGTAAACTCAAAAGGCCCGCCTGCTTTTTGTGGGGGCAGCAACAATTGCCAATTGCCCGCCTTGTCGGCCAGCGCTTCGTATTGATTGTTGTTGAATCGCAGGGAAACGGCCTCGCCGGGGTCGGCCCAACCCCACAATTTCATGGGCTGCTCGCGTTGCAATATGACGCCGTCGCTGATGAGTCGCGGCAGGCGGACGGATGCGGCTGAAGAAAAGGCGAATATAGCCCAGAGAATGCCGCAAAACAGAAATTTACGTTTCATTTGCCGGTATATATTTTACTTTTTTAGGATTGTTTGTTAATGCAAAGGTGCAAAGAGAAACGCAAAGGACGCTATAATATCTACTCATATATCGGATGCCACTGTAAGGCATACACTTCATCGGGATGCACATTGACGAATACAGGCAATTCGTCGGTGCAAACTATAGCCGTACTTATTTAGCGAGCATAGCCCCTTTTAATTTTTAAAACTTTTATTTTATTGTAGAATGTGCGCGTTTATAATAATTGTTTATTTTTGTATCGAAAGCCTGCCAAAAACAACACACAAATGAAAACAACATGGACGAACAAACGCCCAAGGAAGGCAATCTCTATGACAAGATATTCAAGGAAAACGCTGAGCGGATTTTTTTGCCACTAATAGAAGAGGCTTTAGGCATCCGTATCGCTGAATTTTTGCCACTTCGCGCCAAAATGCAGACTACGCTGGAGCGCGATATGGACTTTTTCTACAAAGTCCGAACACAGGTAGGCGACCAGTTGATTCTGCACATAGAATTTCAAACAAAAAGCGATGCAGAAATGCTTTACAGGGCTGCGGAATACCACGGCATGGCGCTGCGCAGAAAGCGAATACCGATCAAACACGTCGTGGTATATCTGGGCAAAGGTACTCCCAGAATGCAGACGCAATTACCCGTAGCTCAGGTCTTCACAGGCTTTAACCTGATAAACATTCACAAACTTGATGTCAACCAACTGTTGGCATCACAAGTCCCTGAAGTAGTGCTGCTGGCAATACTGACTCGCTTTCCCAAGAAACAAACCGAAGTTATACTGCGTTATATTGTACAACGGCTAAAACTGGTATGTCATAACCCGAGCGAACTCTCGAGATACTTAAGCCAGTTGTTTATTTTGGCGAGATTGCGTAAATTGGATGTATTAACAGCAAAAATCATCAACGACATGCCGATCACCTATAATATTGAGACGGATTACTTGTACCAACAAGGT
>JAEUUQ010000177.1 GCA_016787505.1 Saprospiraceae bacterium
CTCTCCCACTCGTAATTGGCGATACGGGCATGACAGAGGAGCTTTATAGCGAGACCCCGGAGCGCACTACTTCGATTACCGAACTGTCGATTATGCCCAACCCGGCCGGCGATTACCTCGAAGTGGTATATCCGGTGAAAGATGGCGAAGCTACGCTCATCAGCATTTACGACATGAACGGTCGCCGCGTATACAACGACCGGCTGGAAAGCGAAAATACCCGCCTCGACCTCCACGCTATGGGCCTGGGCAACGGGGTGTACATGCTACAGATACAAAACGGCGAGACCATACAGAGCAAGCGCTTTGTAAAAGCCGGTTTATAAGCCAAATCCTAAACATATCATACCCCTGAGGCTGTCTCTTTCAAGAGGCAGCCTCTTGTTTGTTACAGGATTTAAGGATTGGCAGGATAGACAGGATATTATTTATTCGATACCTTTGCGGCAAATCATCAGGTCATGTACGTCTTACTCGTTACCGTGGTATTGAGTTTATTTGCAGCAATGGTATTTCTCAACGTATACTTCAGGGTACGCGTAATGAAAGCCTATAAAAAGCTGGTACAGAACAAGGTAGAATTCGGCGCTTCGCACGTTTTTAATACCAGAAAAATGGAAGAAGAGATCTATCCACGCTATCCGCACATGAAAGAAGACATCGCCGTATTTGTGCGGCATTTGCAATATTCCATCCGCATGGCCACCGTACTCATCGCTTTGATCACCCTGTTCGGCGCTATTTTAATGTACTACCGCTGACCAACCACGGCATTTTTCGCGTACTTTTGCCGGGCAATTTCGTTCATACCATAACAATATCTGTTTTCGACATGCTGACCATAGGGGTTTTAGGCGCGGGACATTTGGGCAAAATCCATTTGAAATGCCTGCAAATGGCTGCTTCCACATACCATCTGGCGGGTTTTTACGACCCTATCGAATCTAATGCCGAAAAGGTAGCTGCCGACTTTGGCATACCGGCCTTTGCCAGCGTGGATGCCCTGCTCGACGCCGTAGACGTAGTGGATATCGTGACGCCTACCACCACGCATTTCGCCCTGGCCAAACAAGCGTTGGAGCGCGGCAAACACGTATTTATTGAAAAACCCCTTACCCATACCATCGAAGAAGCCGAACAACTGGTGGCCATGAGTCGCCAATACGGCCGGAAAGTACAGGTAGGCCACGTAGAGCGCTTCAATCCCGCTTTGTTGGCCCTCGAAGATGTTACCATGAACCCCATGTTTATCGAGGCGCACCGCCTGGCGGCGTTCAATCCCCGCGGCACCGATGTGTCGGTTATCCTCGATCTCATGATCCACGACCTCGACATCATTCTAAGTCTGGTGCGCTCGGAGGTCACCTTTGTAAGTGCCAGCGGCGTGGCCGTTGTGAGCGATACGCCCGACATTGCCAACGCGCGCATCGAATTTGCCAACGGCTGTGTGGCCAACCTCACCGCCAGCCGCATGTCGCTCAAACAAATGCGCAAAGTGCGTCTGTTTCAAAAAGATGCCTACATCAGTCTCGATTTTCTCGAAAAACAGGCACAGGTAGTGCGGCTATTTGATCAGGAAGATCCCCATTTGCCCGATACCGACCAGCTGATGGAGCTGTCCACCCCCAAAGGCAACAAATGGATACAGGTATTTATGCCGCCGATAGAGCCTGTGAATGCCATCAAAATGGAACTGGAAACCTTTGCCGACAGCATTGAAAACGATATCCAGCCCCGCGTGAGCATCGACGACGGTTACGAAGCCCTCAAGCTGGCCTACCGCATCATCGATGAAATAGAAAAGCGATTACAACAACCTAAGCTATGAAAAATAAATTCACTTTTTTTACCGCTGCCCTGGCATTGCTGCTGGCAGCCTGCGACATCATCAACCCCTCGGAGGAGGTACCAGCATACCTCTATATTGCTGACTTTACCAAACAAACTAACCCAGGCACGGAGGGTAGCAATTCCCACAAGATCACAGAAGCATGGGTATTTGTGGGTGACGAGTTTTTGGGCGCCTATCCTCTGCCTGCACTGGTACCCGTGTTGGCCCAAGGAGAATCCGAGATACGCATCGAAGCGGGCATCAAAGACAACGGCATAAGCTCAACGCCCGAAATCTATCCTTTCTACGAACCCTGGCGTACTACCCTTACCCTGGAGCCCAACCAGGTGGACACACTAAGTCCGGTGGCGCGTTACCTCGATAATGCCGGTTTTGCTTTTATCGAGAATTTTGAAGATATCGACCATATATTCCAGGACCTGCGGCAGGGCGCCGAAGAAAACCGCATCCAACTCACCGATGATGCTTTTGAAGGCGAACACGCCGGGCTTATATACCTCGACACGGCCCATGCGGTGGTAGAGTTAGCTACTTCGAACCAATTTAGCGGATTGCAGGACAAAAGCGTCTATGTGTATCTCGAACTCAACTACAAGTCGGATATACCCGTCTTATTTGGTATCATTGGCCGCGACAACGGAGTGCCTGGTGTATCGCCCTATTACGATCCCGGCTTTTTGTCGAAAGGGGAGTGGAACAAAATCTATTTCAACCTCAGCGCGCTGATGTTCAACAATCAATTTGATAACTACCAGATCGGAATATATACGGCCATACCCTATTCAGGGGGCAAGTTTGAAAGGCAGAACGCCCGGGTATGGCTTGACAATATAAAGTTGGTGTATTTCAAATAAAAGGCGATTATTTTTGCCTGAGCAACTATTCTTACGCATGACTCGTCAACGACGTATCGATACGACAGTCTACAAAGCGGCCGACTTCGCCACCGCGATGATGGCCTGGGCTTGCTTTTTTTTGTACCGCAAGCAGGTAGAAGGCGTTTCTGTCGACTACACCATACTTGGCGACCCCAATTTCTGGTACGGCATCATACTCATACCCACGGGATGGCTGTTGTTTTACAGCATTTTTGATCAATACCGCGATATATACCGCTTGTCGAGGCTGGCGACCCTCACCCGTACGCTTTTTCTGAGCTTTTTGGGGGTGATGTTCCTGTTTTTTACCCTCATTCTCGACGATGTAGTGACCAACTACAAGACCTATTACGCTTCCTTTTTTACGCTTTTCGGGTATCATTTTTTCTTTACGGGTATTGTGCGTATGGTGCTTCTTACGCGTGCCAGCCGTCGGCTGAAGGCGGGGAAAGTAGCGTTTAATACACTTATCATAGGGGGTAACAACAATGCCGTTGAATTATACAAAGAGATCACGGCCCGAACGAAAAAGCTGGGTTATCACTTTGTAGGATTCATAGAAGCCAACGGCCGCAACGACCACGAACTGGCCGGCTATCTGCCCAGCCTGGGTGGCATAGCGCAGTTGAGCGACGTGGTTCGCCAGCATCATATCGAAGAGGTGATCATAGCAATTGAAACCTCCGATCACAACCGCTTGCGCGATATTTTGAATATCCTTTTTGATTTCGGCGAGCAGGTATTGGTCAAGATCATTCCCGATATGTACGATATTCTGCTCGGCAATGTGAAGATGAACCATGTGTACGGGGCGGTGCTGATAGAGATCAGGCAAGACCTCATGCCCAAGTGGCAGCGCCTCATCAAAAGATTAATCGATATTGCAGCATCGGCGATTTTGCTGGTATTGCTTTTTCCTTTGTATGCCTATATTGCTTTTCGCGTAAAATTATCCTCCCCCGGGCCGATATTTTACCGGCAGGAGCGCATCGGACTAAACGGCAAGCCCTTTTTTATTTATAAATTCCGCTCGATGTTTGTCAACGCCGAGCAGGACGGCCCGCAGTTGTCTAGTGACCAGGACAACCGCTGCACGCCCTGGGGCGCCGTAATGCGCAAATGGCGCCTCGATGAGCTACCCCAATTCTGGAACGTACTCTCCGGAGAGATGTCGCTGGTAGGCCCCCGCCCCGAACGCCAGTATTATATCGACCTCATTGTGCAACG
>JAEUUQ010000184.1 GCA_016787505.1 Saprospiraceae bacterium
ATTGCAGCTCAATTATATCCCCGCCGATTACAGTCCCAATGTAGATGAAGAAGAAGCGCTGCGTATTCTATCCAATCCCCAGCGCAACAGAAAAGAATTCAACGACCTGGTATTCAAAATAAATATGTCGATACTTATGCACGTGGCAAACCGCATGGGATTAGATGACGCAAACAAGAGCAAAATCAGGCCGGAATACGAAAAACACCACGAATACCTGAAAAATCTGTATTACCACGATTTCGTTTCTCTCAAGGACACCACCTCCAATCTTTACCAATCCTGGTACGACAACGAGTCGTCTAATGCCGTAGATATCCTTCGCGAGATAGCCTCCAAATACACTTGTTTTTTGGTTACCCAAATTATGACTACGCTGGTGCAAACCAAAGCGGGCAGCATTTACGCCCGCGGTTCCGACGTGGATACGCCCTGCGGTATTGCCATGACAGAAGCGCTTACTCCTTTGCTCAAACGAATGGAAGAAAGGGCCGCTATTGAAGATTTTAGCCGCTCAAGAGGATTGTTACAGGAAAAAGTAGAAAAGGCCATTGCCGAATTGGCCACCATGGAAGTGCGCGATAAAAAAGGCATCAACAAGCAGATGCAAACCAAAATATGGGGTTTTCAGGTGTCTTCTTCCGATGTGGAAATCACGGCCATCAGCATCCTCAAAGTAGGCTTTCGCCTCGATGAGTATTTCAATATCAGCCTGAATCCCAAAACCAATATTGTGAGCATCACGCTGCCAGAACCTACCATCCTATCGCACGAAGTATATCCCAAAATTGAAAAATTGGACATAGGCTGGATGCGGGAAGTAAAGAGTATCAACCTCAACTCGGGTATTAATGCACTGCGCGAAGAATTCCGGCGAGAAGCCCAGGAGAGCGATATCATGGATCAATCGCGCACCCAGGCCATCGAACTCATGAATACGATGTTCGGCCCTCTGCTGAAATCCATGAACCGCAACTACCAACTGCGCGTTAAATTCAGAGAATCGCCCCGCGACACAGAAATGCCCGACGAACCCGGCGACGATCAAAACGGGGTACAGAAAGTGTCCACGCTTGAAGAAGAATAAACATCCAATAAAAATGCAATAGCCGCGTGAATAAAATTGCCGTACTCATAGCAGATTCGCAATACCTGGTCAGACAAGGACTTTGGCGCCTGCTGTCGGCACAATCGCAATTTGATATTGTGGCTGAAGCTGCCAATGAGGAAGAACTCATCGCGTTGCTGGAAAAACACCGCCCGGATGTCGTCACGCTCGACTACCACCAGCCTCCTTATTTCAAACCCTCTACCGTTCAACTGATTAAAACACTGGCCCCGCAGGCCCATCTACTGATAATCAGTTCCGACAATAACAAAAATTCTATTTACCAGGTATTGGAATACGGCGCCAATAGTTTTTTGACAAAAACCTGCGGCGAGCAGGAAATTGTGGACGCCGTAAAAGCGGCGGCAAAAGGCGATAAATTCTTTTGTTCGAAAGTATTGGACTATATTCTGGAGCGTTCTTTTTCCAAAAACGACGACAATTGCGCACCCATGCCGCTATCGCCCCGCGAGGTGGAGATTGTGAGACTGGTAGCGAAAGGATTGATTGCCAAAGAAATTGCCGGCACGCTCAACCTCAGCACGCATACCGTGTATACCCATCGAAAAAATATCATGAAAAAACTACAGCTAAATACTTCTTCAGAGCTTGTATTATATGCTGTTAATCAGGGGATAGTAGAGCAGGAAGGGGTGAAGTAAAGGGTTTAGTAGGGTTTAGTAGGGTTTAGTGCATTCGCAGTTTAGCCATTGGGTTTAGCTGTATGTTTAGAAAACTAAACCCTAACGCTAAACTGCGAATGCACTAAACCCTACTAAACAGTTACGTTTATTTTAACTAAAAAAATTATCGTATTGAGAATTCCCGCCTTGTTTTTGCTGTTCCGCACGAGAAGCGGGTAGGCTGTTCAGATCCAAAATATCGCCGGATGACGATTTTTTCGTATCATTCAGCAACATAAGCGTGCTTTCTTTTTCCCATTTTTCCAACATCTGCATGCCCTGTTCTTCGAACACCCCGTTTTGGAGGTCGATAGAATTCATGAAATTGGCTGACATTTCCATAAAGCGCTCCATTTCGCCCACTTTATTGGCCACATCGTCGGCAACGGCTTCCATGGCCATATCAAACATAGCGCGTTTGTCGGGGTCGCCGCTAATCACGCTCATAGCCGAGCGCATGGCGCTGTGGCTGGTGCGGATCGCCTTGCGCTCTTGTTCCTTCAACTGTACCTGATCGCGGGTATCTTCGAGCAAGATCTCGGAATTATCGTGCATCTTCACCAGGATACGGTTTAAGAGCTCCATTTTCTGGAGCAACGCCTGGTATTTTGAATTGCTTTCTTGCAGTCGGGCGGCTTTGCGCGAAGAGAGCAACATCTGCTGGTCCATGCCTTTATCGCGGGCGGCACTGGCCAGTTTCATATTCTGGTCGATTTCCTTGTTGTTGTCCTCCATCAGCGTCTGCAACTTGCGCATCTGGCCGCGCAGGATGCCGATTTGCTTGCGCATCTTGCCCAGGTTATTTTCCAGGTCTTCTACATAAGTTTTGAGGATGCCAATAGGATCGAGATTTACAAACACGCCCGTAATCCAGCGCATGGCACTTTTGTAGCCATACCATATCAGGTTGCGCATCTTCGGATCGAGCACTACGTATAACAGGGCGCCAAGTGCAACGAGCATAGCGCTCAGGTATAATATATTGGATGCCAGCGTAAGCAAAATGGGCATAAAAGTATACAACAAATAGCCGCCGCCCAATACCAAAGCGGCCATAAAAAGCGTGCCGGTGATACCTTCCGGGCGTTTCCAGAAAGATTTTTGTTTGAATTCCGGATTTACAAACTGCATATTATCAGCCATCGTAAGAAGTGTTTTTGATTAAAGGTACCGGTTGATATTATCTACGTCCTGGTTGATCTGGTTTTGAATAGACTGCCAGGTGTTTTCAAAATTCTCTCGCGTTTGTTCAATTTTCTCTTTAGACTGCCGGATGTGTTCGTCTGCCTGATCGATAATGGCTTGCGAGCTGGTGATTTTTTCCTGTAGCTGTTGGATTTTCAGCCTGTAATCGTCTATCTGTTTTCTGAGCTTGTCGACTTCTTCCAGTTTGCCCTGCACTTTTTGCTGCATTTGCTTTTGGAGCGCGGCATCAAATTGAGATTTTTCTGCATTTAACACACCTTTATAGTGTTCCGCGGTTTTGATGAGTTTGTCTTTGGTAAGTCCCACCGTAGAAGCCGTGGCAAAAGCCGACTTGATAGCCGTTGCTTCGTCAATGTTCATTTCGCCGAGTGCCAGCAGCGATTGTTTGAACTCGAGATAATCAAATCCCGGCAAGTTGCTGCGTTCGAGGGCCTGTGTGAGAAATTCCACGCTTTTTTCATCCAGTCCGTGGTAGCTGCCAAAAATGGTTTTCAAACTTTTTTGCATATTTACTTAAGCTATTGAATCACTTTTACAAATAAACGCATAAAGGTACAAAGGTGACGGCAAAATTCGATATTCTGGGCTCAACAACCGATTAAATCATCCACTTACGGCAATTTCGCTAAAACCGTTGCCTTTCATTTTTACCTGAATTTGGGTAGAAACGCGTTCTTTGAGGGCTTTGACGTGCGAGATCACCCCGATGGTTTTGCCGCTTGCCTGCAGGTTTTCGAGGGTGCTGATGGCCAGGTCGAGGCTGTTATCATCGAGGGTGCCGAAGCCCTCATCGACGAAAAGGGATTTTATCAGCGCATTTTTGCCCGCCAGATCCGACAGGCCCAATGCCAGGGCCAGGCTTACCAGAAAACTCTCGCCGCCGGAGAGCGTGCTCATCGAACGCTTGTTGTTGGCCTGATAGGTATCTATGATTTCAAGCGCGAGGTCTTCGGTTTGGCTCTTATGTATAATATAACGCCCGTTGAGTTGTTGTAAGTGCCTGTTTGCAAGCAAGGTGAGTTTTTGAAGCGTTAATCCCTGCGCAAAAACGCGGAATTTTTTGCCGTCGGCCTGGCCGATGACGTCGTTGAGTTTCGACCAGCGCAGACAGGTACTCTCTTGGGCTGTTATTTGCTGCAGAAGCGATTGCGCCTCCTGCCTGCGCTGTTCGCCCTGGCTTTTTTTCTCGCGCAGGGCCCCAATCTCCTGCATGGTCGATCGGTATTGCAATTCGGCGCCGGCAAGCCATTCTGCTATGGTTTCGGCGGTTTCAGTTGTGAGCGATTTTGCCCGTTCCTGGGTCTGATTGTGGAGTAATTCTTTCCATTGGCGTTCCAATTCTAGCCGGCGTTTTTCCCGTTCCTGCAGGTTTTCTTCCATTTGTTGTAGCATATCCGGCTCCAGCAGCGCCTGTTGCAGGGCTTCTATGCTATCAAAATCGGCTTTTTTCAGCTTTTTCAGCAATTCTTTTTGCAGCGCTTCCATGTTGCTTGAGGCGGTATGTAGTTCATTCGTTTTGCCCAGGTGAAGGCGGCGAAGGCTTTCGAGTTCTTTTTCAAGCGCTGTGCGGGCCTCCCGGGCCTGGTCAAACAGGGCTTGTTGCTGAGCTATGGCCGTTTGCATCGAGGCCCTGGCCGTCTGCGGGTCTTCGTCGCCTAAAACCGCTTTGCGCTCCGCGACGGATTCCTCCAACACTGCGCGCTGAGTCGCGATCGACAGGTTGAGTGTTGCCAGCCGTTCTTGCAGCCTCGCCATTTCTTCGCTCAGTTGCTCGGTGCGCTGGGTTTTGGCGGCTTTTTCTCTTTGCGCTTCTTCTAAGCGGGCGCGTTGTTGCGTATATTCATTGGCTCGTTCCTGTAATGTATCGAAAATAGCGGCGCCTTGTTCTACGTCAAACGACAGGCCGTAGGGTTGGAGTAAGGCATTGATCTGCGCCACGGCTTGCTCCCATTTGGCGTTGATTTCCGTTTGCCATTTGGCAGCGGCCTGTCCCCGTTCCTGTGCCAGCATATGGGCGCCCTGAGCCTCGGCATAAGCCTGTGAAGCCTGTTGCGCTGATTTTTCGAGGGCTGCTATCGATTTGTCGAGCTCCATCAATTGTATCCTGCGACGGCGCTTGTCAGCCAGCGATTCGGATATATTGCTAACGAGTTCCTCAATACCTTTCGCAGATTGGGGCCGCATAAACCCGGGCAGAACGGCTGATTCCGCTGAAACCAGTTGTGCTTCGATATCGATCAAGTCGAGCCGAAGGCGTTCCAGGCCCTCTTCACTGCCTCGCAAGCGTTTGGTTTCAATATATAACTCGTTTTGACGGCGCAGGAGGGATTGTTGCCTGGTCAGTGCGTAGTTGTATTGTTGTTGGGCTTTATCGCGCACTGCCCGGGCCTCGTCGACCATAGGCTTTATGGCATGTTCGCGAAAAGGGTGATGCGTAGAAAAACAGAGTGGACAAGGATCGCCTTCCTGGAGTAGCTCCCTGTCTTTTTCGTAATTGGCGATCTGCCGCTGCTGGTCGTAGATCTTGTCGGCATACTGGAGGCGTAGGTTGTAGTCATCGAGTGCATCCAGGGCTACCATCAGCGTTTTATTGACGTCTTCTTCCTCCAACTGCAAATGGCTGAGGCGGTCCTCCATATCAGCCGCCATTTTTAATTTCTGTTGGTAAATAGTTTGGATATCGGCCCATTGCTTAAGTTGTCCCTGTTTATCGTTCAAACCTTCTATTTCCTGCACCAACAGATGTAGCAGTTCCTGGCGGCTGGGTGCGTAGTATTCCGGAGCCAGCCGCTCAAAATCCGTTTGGAGTTGCTGCAGTTTTTCTTCGGCTTCCTCTCTGGCGAGTAATGCAGTGTCCAGTTTCCGGGTAATATCGGCCAGTTGGATTTCGGTATGCTCTTCTTTTTGTTTGGCTTCCTGCAATTCCTTCCACAGTAGTCGAAGCTCGTTGCGCTTATCCTGCATAAGCGGGAGTTGTTGGGGCAGCGATTGCCAGGAGGCGTGGGATTCCAGCCACAAGGCGCCGGCTTGTGTTTTGTTTTCCCAATCATTCAACTGCGCCGACTGGGTCTCCAACTGTTGGGAGAGCTCGTTCCAGGTTTTTTCTTGTGCGGCCTGCTGGGCAAGTTGGGCCTGCAGGCCTGCGTCTTTTTCCTGGATAGCGGCGTCGAGCGCCAGCGCCTTTTCCCAGAGGGGGTATTTAATTTGAAAATCTGCCTGCAGGGCGCTTAGCGTTTCCTGCAAGGCCGTATTTTCCTGTTGGGATTCGTCCAGCTTTTGCTGCGCCGCTTGTGCCTGGATATCGAAGGCGGTAATTTCAGAGGTCAATTGATTCAAACGCTGCTGCAAAGATTCGAGCAGCGCCAGGTCGGGCTGAAAAGCGGCCGCTTTCCGGGCATTTTTTAATTGAATTTTAAGCCTTTCGGTTTCAGTTTTTTCGAGTTCGGAAGCCTGTAGTTCTGTTTGTAGTGAAAGCTGGCGTTCATCCAGTTCTTTCAGGCGCTGCAACCATTGGCTTTGTTTTTGGAGTTGGTCGCGTTGCACGGAGATTGCTTCGCCTTCCGACTGGTAGCGGGCCAGGGCCTGATCCCAAGCGGCTATTTCTTCATCGCCTGGCGCCTGGGTTTGCTCAAGCGATTGGCGCAATTCTTCGAGGCGTTGTTGTTCCAGTTTATTGCGTTCAAAGGCGGCCATCGACAGGCGGCTGTATATCTCTACGCCGGTAATCCGTTCGAGCAATTCGCTTCGTTCTTTTTCTCCCGACTTCAAAAAAGCCGCAAAATCGCCTTGGGAGAGCAGCACCGAGCGACAGAACCGGTCGTAATCGAGTCCGCTGACTGCCTCCACCTGTTCGTCCACCTCTTTCGCCTTTTCGGCAATAATCTCGAAAGCTTCGCGCTGGGTGTTCCACTGGGATAATTCGCGACGCGGCCCCTTAATATCGCCGTCGTCTTTTTTATGGGCCCGCCAGATGCTCCATTTCGCTCTAAACAAGCCTTTGTGCGTTTCAAATTCCACTTCTGCCAGGCTTTCCACCGCCCCATACGACATCACGTCTTTAGCGTCTTTATTGCGGTGAATACGGCCGTAGAGTGCCAGCGTGATTGCATCCAACAGAGTTGTTTTTCCGGCGCCCGTATCGCCGGTAATAGCAATAAGGCCGGCATGCGCCAGCGGCGGCGACGAGAAGTCTATCGTCGCTTGCAAGCGCAAAGAGTGGAGATTATTGACAGTTATTTTGGTAATTTTCATACCTATGCATTGTGCGGGCGCCTCAATTTAAGAATCTTTAACCATCTTGGGTTTAGCTTTAACGAATTCTTAGTTTCGGCGTGTGAAATTCGGCGGTAATTTCGCAGTAAGTTTAGCGATTAGGTTTAGTGCATTCGCAGTTTAGCGTTAGGGTTTAGTTATCTAAACATACAGCTAAACCCAATCGCTAAACCCTAACGCTAAACCACAAATGTTATAACAAAACGAAAACACCATGCAAACCATCTCCCTTCCAAGATTAAGCGCAAAAATCCTTGCAGCCGTAATCATCATCAGTATTGGGGCTTGTGCTTCGCCGCAAAAGCTGCTCGAAACCGGCAACTACGATGAAACCATTTCTTTAGCCGTCTCCAGACTTGCCGGCAAGAAAAAGAAAAAAACCGAATACGTACAGGCGCTGGAGGAAGCCTTTGCAAAGGCCACCGATCGCGATATGAAAGAAGCCGACCGGCTCAAAAGTGAAAATCGCCCGGAAAACTGGGCCCGCATCAACGATATATACCAGCGCATCCGGCGCAGGCAGGATCTCATCAGTCCGCTACTCCCCTTGGTAGACGAAAGGGGCGTAAAAGCCGAATTTCGCTTTGTGCGCACCAACGACCTTGAAAAAGAAGCCCGTGAAAATGCCGCTGCTCACCACTACGATCGTGGCAAAGAACTTCTGGTAGAAGGCCGGCGGGGAAGTAAATCGTCGGCGCGCGCTGCCTATACCGAATTCGGAAAAATTACCGAATATTTTCAGGATTACAAAGACCGCCGCGAACTCATGCAGGAAGCCCGCAGTCTGGGCACCGTTCGCGTATTACTCACTATCGAAAACGAAGCGCCGGTAGTATTACCCAACGAATTTGAAGAGATCGTAACCAGCATGGGCGTCAAAGACCTCAACACCGAGTGGACCGTCTTTTACAACCGAAATACCAACCAGGCGTCTATCGACTACCGCGTGGTGATGCGCATTACGAAGATACAAATGCAACCCGCGTTGGTCAAAGAACGCGAATTTGAAGAAGTCAAAGAAATCGAAGAAGGTTTCGAATACGTACTCGACAGTCGGGGCAACGTAATGAAAGACAGCCTGGGCAACGACATCAAAGTACCCAAAAAAGTACTCATCCGCGCCCGCGTTATCGAAGCGTATCAATTCAAATCCGCTACCGTGGCCGGAAAAATCGACTTTTTCGACACCCATACCCGCGAATTACTCGACAGCCAGCCAATTGCGGCTGATGCGCTGTTTGAAAACTACGCCTCTACCTTTACCGGCGACAAGCGCGCACTTAGCAAAGACACCGCCCAGCGTATCGGCAACCGCCCCCTACCCTTTCCTACCGACGAGGCCATGCTGCTCACCGCCGCAGAACGCCTGAAGCCCGTGGTGAAGGAGAAGGTGAGTCGAAGCCGGTATTTTATCTGAGATGTAAAGGATGAAGGCGCGAAGAATAAACTCCTGACTTTAACAATATTACGGCTTGCATTTGTCTTGTAAATATATTACATTGTGATAGTCGTTCCGGATGACTTTTCTTTTTTTATCGCGCGCGCTACATGATTTGAATTTTATTTCAAAATGGCACCTCCTTCGTATGGAGGCAGCCTAAAATTGTATTGCCATGAAAAACCTTGATTGTATGCTTTCCACCCGGGGTTTAGTTACCCCCCCCCCTATTGTATTCTAATTGTTATGTTAATTAATCTTATCGCTTTGAGACCTGAAACCCTGCTCGCACAGTGCCTGCCGCCTGCGCCTGTTATTGTCAATGGCAGTTTTGAATCGGGAGATTATCCTTGTACCGCCCCCCTTGACGCCTTCGCCTACGGCTGTGTGGATGATTGGTTTGCCGGGAGTCAATCCCCGACTATTTTTGAGGAGTTTAGCGTTGCGGGCTCTTCTACGGTCACACCACAACAAGGTGATTATTTTGCGCTTTGCGCCGCTTATAACTACCCGGCAACACATGAATGCTTCCACGAAGCTATTGTACAAGAATTGGATCTGATACCGGGATTAAGCTATCGCCTGCAATTTTACGCCTCTA
>JAEUUQ010000188.1 GCA_016787505.1 Saprospiraceae bacterium
TGATGGTTACTGTTGTTTTTTAATAAGCCGTACTTCTACCCGGCGGTTGTTGTGCCTGCCTTCATCAGTGGCGTTGGAATCAACGGGTTGTTCCTGACCTTTAGAGGAAGTGCTTATTTGGTCGGCCTTGACGCCTTTTTGCGTTAACACCCCTTTGATACCCATAGCGCGGGCCATACCCAATTTTGAGTTATAGTCGGGAGCGCCCTTATTATCCGTGTGGCCGGTCAGTTGAACTGTTTCGCCGGTAGTAGCAATACGTTTGGCCAGTTTGTTGAGATATTCATCCACCGACGGATCGTATTCGCGTTCGGTAGAGTTGTAGGGGAATCGGATAATGATTCTATCGTCCAGTTCTTCGACGGTTTGGGCCAGTTTTTCTTCGGGTTTGATCCATTCGAACAGAGCCGCTTCAAAATAGCCGTTGCGCACGCCTTCGCTTTCGTCCATGAGACGGGCGCGCAGTTTGATGCGGTCGTCGGGGATATCGGGGAAGAGAGCCCTGACTGCCTGCGCACGGGCAAATCCCATGTTATCGAAACCATCGGGTTTGGGCTCGTCTTCAAAATATTGCCCGGTAATTTCAAGGATTTGTCCATCCTGCATCCCGGCCAACAATTTTGCCTTTAAATCGTCGAAACCCTGATTGGTGTTAGCCGCCTCTTTTGACCATTGGAAATCAATGGGATACCTCTTCAGGTCCAAGGCGCTGTCCTGTTGTATGATGGCATCTTCTCCACCTGTACAACAATCTTGAATACAGCCCCTATACGCCAGTAAGGAATAGAGCAGCCACACAATCAACATAATAAGAACTTTGATTGGTGCGGACATGGATGTTGGTTTTTGTTTTTGATTTGAAAAAGAAGCTATGAGAGCTTTTCCGTAGATCCAAATATAAGCTTTTGATTTCGAAACTTTTGGATTTATAGCCTAAAAATTTTAACATTTTGGGAAATACAATAGAAATTTTACACTGGCATAAACTTGGCGGCAAGCAATGAATTATTCTAGAAGGAAAATGGCTATATTTGCGCTTCTTTTATCAAAATTAAGCTTGTAAAGATGTTTGAAAGCCTAAGCGATCGTTTGGATGTAGCGTTTAAGGCGCTCCGTGGCGATAATAAGTTGACGGAGCTGAATATTGCCGAATCCATAAAAGAAATCCGTCGCGCGTTAGTAGGAGCTGACGTAAACTACAAAATAGCCAAGGAATTTACAGATAAAGTAAAAGACAAGGCATTGGGCGCCGATAACGTTCTCAAGTCGGTTTCTCCCGGCCAGCTCATGACTAAAATCGTGATGGATGAGTTGGTGGAGCTGATGGGGGGCCAGGCTGCCGGCATCGACCTATCGGGAAAACCCACGGTTGTGCTCATCGCCGGTTTGCAAGGCTCGGGTAAAACTACTTTTTCCGGTAAACTGGCTCACCATCTAAAAACCAAGCGCAACAAAAAACCGCTGTTGGTGGCCTGCGACGTATACCGCCCCGCAGCTATTGACCAACTTTCTACGCTGGCCGAACAGGTTGGCGTACCTGTATACAAAGAACCCGGCAATAACAACCCGGTAGCTATCGCGCTCAAGGCTATCGAGTCTGCCAAACAACAAGGTCAGGACGTGGTTATTGTGGACACGGCCGGCCGACTGGCAGTAGACGAGGAGATGATGAAAGAGATAGCCAATGTCAAACAGGCTATCCTTCCCCAAGAGGTGTTGTTTGTAGTTGATTCCATGACAGGCCAGGATGCCGTGAATACGGCCAAGGCCTTCAACGATATCATTGATTTTGACGGCGTGGTGCTGACCAAACTGGACGGCGATACCCGCGGTGGCGCGGCTCTTTCTGTGAAATATACCGTCGGCAAACCCATCAAGTTTGTGAGTACGGGCGAAAAGATGGATACGCTCGATGTGTTCTACCCCGACCGGATGGCCCAGCGCATACTCGGCATGGGCGATATCGTGTCTTTCGTGGAGCGCGCACAGGAACAATTCGACGAGCAGGAAGCCAAGCGCATCGAGAAAAAGTTGAAAAAGAATAAGTTCGATTTTGACGACTTTCTCAGCCAGATCAACCAAATCAGGAAGATGGGCGATATCAAAAGCGTGTTGGGCATGTTGCCCGGCGTTGGAAAAGCCATGAAGGATGTCGACATCGATGATAGCGCATTTAAGCGCGTGGAAGCTATGATACAATCAATGACTCCCCACGAACGCGGCAACCCGGAAATCATGAATATGAACAGAAAAAAGCGCATCGCTATGGGTAGCGGCAGGTCGCTCGATGAAGTGAATGCTTTTATCCGGCAATTTGAACAGATGCGCAAAATGATGCACAAAATCGCCACGAATCCCAGTCTGATGGGGATGACCGGCGGCGGCCCGGGCGGCATGAACAAGGGATTCCGCCGCTAGCAAGCGATGCCTGCACTCCAACTGTTTACCAATGCCAAGGCCGTTCAGTTTTTTCAACTGGCCAGGCAGGGCACGTCTATCCTCATCGCCATATTACTGGCTAAATCGGCACTATCAACCTCCCAGATAGGCGCCTACGAAATGTTGTTTTATCTGGGTTTTATCACCAGTTTTTTCTGGACTTCCGGGCTTATGCAAGGCATGCTAAGCATGTATCCCCGCGAAACCGAAGAAGGCCGGCGCCGCTTTGTTTTTAATAGCTTTTTGAGCTTTTGCCTGGTAAGTTTGGGGCTAACGCTTTTGATGTGGAGCGGCAAGCAATGGATATTACCGGCTTTAACCGGAAAGGCATCGCTCGACTATTACGCCATTTTTCTCTGGTTTTCTCTTTTCAACCTCCCTGCTACTCTCCAGGAAAATTTTTATTTGCTGCACGAGAGGCCTCGTCAATTATACCTGTGGGCTATTTTCTCTTTTGGTCTACAGTTGGCGGCCGTGCTGATTCCCGTCTTTTTGGGGCTCGGGCTCGGCGTTAGCTTTTTTTGGCTGACCGTGCTTGCCGTGGCAAAATGGGGTTGGCTTGCGATTTATGTTGTCAAAAACGGCCGCTGGTCTTTAGACCGTTCCCTACTCTACCGCTGGTGGATATTATCAGCTCCATTGATGCTGTATGCTTTAATTAGCGGCTTCAATCAGTCATTTGACAGTTGGCTGGTAGGGTTTAGTTACCCCGGCGACGAGGCTGTTTTTGCGGTATTCCGTTACGGCGCCCGGGAATTCCCCCTGGTTATAGCTATGGCAAATGCCTTCAGCACAGCAATGTTACCTGAAATCGCCAAAAACCTGGAGAAAGGACTTGAGGCTATCCGGATAAAATCTATCTCCCTGCTTCATGCGCTTTTTCCAGCTTCGATATTGCTCATGCTTGGCAGCAAATGGCTTTTTCCACTGGTTTTTAGTCGCGCTTTTGATGATAGTGTATTGATTTTCAATGTCTTTCTGCTGATTACGATAAGTAGATTAGTATTTTCAAGAACCGTATTGGTTGGTTTACAGGACAATAAGATGATTTTGCTAATTTCAATTGCAGAATTTTTCGTCCATATAGCGGCCGGTTTTTTGTTCGTATCTATTTGGGGACTAGCGGGAATTGCCATAGGGGCACTTCTGGCTTATACCCTCGAAAAAGTACTTATTTGTGCGTATCTTTATAGCAAACACGGCATTGGAATAAGCCGCTACACCCCGATGGGGCTGTATTTATGGTATAGTGCCGCGTTATTGGCGAGTTTTGTGGTCAGTTTATTATTTTAAAAAATGATACAATACAAAACGCCCAAGTTGTGCGTATACGAAAGCGCACTATTCCGTACCACCTCGACAGTGATCTATACGGATGATATGGTACTGGTAGTAGATCCCAACTGGTTGCCGCATGAGATTGACCAGATTACTGAAGACATCGAAGATGTGCACCCTCATCGACCTTTGTATTTACTGTTTACACACTCCGATTACGACCATATCATTGGATATCAGGCATTTCCAGAAGCAAAAGTTATCGCCTCCAGGGCTTTTACACAGCGCACCGATACAGAAAGTATACTGCAACAGATAAGGGACTTTGACGATGAGTATTACATAAGCAGACCATACCCCATCACCTACCCCCAAGTAGATCATATCATCGAAGGAGAAGAAGAAGTGCTTCAAATCGGCGACACCCGGTTGATCTTCTGGCAGGCTCCCGGGCATACCAACGACGGATTATTTGTACTCATAGAGCCACTTGGCGTTTTTATCGCCGGCGATTATTTGTCCAACATTGAATTTCCATATATTTACTTTAATAGCAGCGCTTACGAAGATACGCTCGATAAGGCAGAGATGATTCTGCATCATTACAAACCCCTGCTGCTTATACCGGGCCACGGCGATGCTACCTCCGATATTGGAGAAATGGAATTGAGGATTTATGAAAGCAGGCAATACATTAAGGAATTGAGGGCATCCCTACGGGGAGGGCCTCCCTATCCCACTAAACTGCTATGGCTTAGGTACCAATTTCCCCACAGTATGGGCCGTTACCACAAGGGAAATATTGCCCTGCTGAAAAAAGAACTCGGTTTGGTTTAACTATAAGTCTTTTAATGCAATACGACGAAAGCCGTCGATCTTCGAGTATTAGTTTCGAAAAGAGCTACAGTATAATACACCCCCGGCTTCCAGGTGCTCACATCCAACCGAATGCTATTGGTGTTACATCGTTCTTGCTGCCGGTACACGATCTCTCCAGCAGCATTATACACCCATATCTGCTTACAGGCCTGTTGCGTATTTTCCCAGCTTACCACAGCCGAGCGGCTTGCAGGAGAGGGATGCACCGACAATTTATTCTCTGCGTATGCTCCGATCGTTTCTGTGCTCGTGACAACCGTATCAGGGCTTACAAACAGCGAATCAAGCGGGTATGACATAATAGAACGGCCGTGTGTGCCGGCAATAAGCTCGTTGTGGGTTTCATTCCAGGTGAGATGAAACACGGGCACCATGGGCATATTATTGCCTAAACGCGCCCAGGCTTGTCCTCCATTTTTTGTGCCGTAGATGCCGCCGTCGGTGGCCGCAAACAGCACTGTATCCTGGTGGCCTGGTAAAACGAGTAAGTCGTTGACAGCCAGGTTGGGTAAATTGGCACTGATACTCGCCCAGGTATTGCCCCTATCGTCGGAACGATGGATACGCGGGGTAAAATCGTTGTCTTTATAGCCTGAATGGCTCACATACACAGTATTCTCAAACGAAGGCGAAGCCTCGACATTAGTGACGTATCGGTTTGGCAGGTTGGCAAAGATAGGCGTCCAGCCCGTACCGTCGTCGTCGGTGCGCCACACGTTGCCATCCGTAGTGCCCACATACAAAAGCCCTTGCACACGCGGTGATTCTGTGATGGTGGTAATTGTATGAAAATTGGGACTAAAAACGATGCCGTCGGTAAGGTCTTCGCTAATAGGAAACCAACTGGGATTGGCGCTGTCCAGGTTTTTATACACCCTGTAAGTACCGGTATACATCACATTGGGGTCGTGGGAACTAATAAAATAGGGACTGTCCCAGTGCGTGCGGTCTCCGTCGTCGATACCTGTATCACCCTCATTCCAGGAATTGCCTCCATCGGTGGACACTCCGATATTTCCATTTTGGGATTCTGCGTATACAATCAAAGGGTTCTCGGGGTGAAAGACCATCTGAAAGCCATCACCGCCATAAATGCGTAGCCAGTCGGTGGTCAGGTCGGGGCCGCCTGCACAACCGTTGTCTTGCAATCCCCCATAGCACCAACCGGGCTCGTGAGGGTTATAAGCGACCCTATAAACCTGGTTGGTGGGAATACGTTCGATATCCGACCAGGTTTGGGTATTGTCGGAGCTTTTGTACAAACCTCCGTCAGTAGCCAATAAAATAGCCCCCGAGGGTGTAAACTGCAAATCGTGTTTGTCGGCGTGAACCGAATACTCCCACCAGGGCGGAGAGGCTTCCAGCCAGGAAGCGCCGCCGTCGGGCGACCGCCACAAATCGACTCCAAGTAGGAATATATCATTTGGGTCGTTGGGATTGACCCGTATCTTGCCAAAATACCAGCCAAAGCCCCCCAATACCCCAGGTAATATATCATTAACCTGATCTTGGGGCATAGTGGGCTGCCAGCTTGCACCCGAGTCAGTAGTTCTAAACACGTTAAACACCTGGCTATTGGTACCCACGTATTGTGCATATACAATATTGGGCTGGCTGGGAGAAATAGCGAGGCCGATACGGCCCATATTCCCGGTAGGAAGTCCATTTGTCAATTGAATCCAGGATTCTCCACCGTTGGTAGTTTTAAAAATGCGGGCATTGGGGCCGCTAACCATAGACTCGGTGTTATTTCGGATTCGATCCCAGGAAGCGGCATATAAGACATCGGGTTGTGTGGGATTCATCACCAGGTCAATTACGCCCGATTGGTTGCTGACGAACAAAATTTGTTGCCAGGACTGGCCGCCGTCGACCGATTTATAAAGGCCTCTGTCGTTAGTGCGTTCAAAGGGCAATCCCATGCAGGCTGCGTAAATAATCTGACTATTAGCAGGGTGCACGGCAATTCGGGATACAATGCGCTGGTTAGTGAGGCCCAAATGCTGCCAGGTAGCACCGCCATCTGAGCTTTTATAAATGCCGTTGCCCAAAAACGGATAAGCTGAAATATTGGGATCGCCTGTACCTGCGTAAACCACGTTGGTATTTTGCGGGTCGATAGCTATAGCGCCAATAGCGAGAAAAGGTTGGTCGTCAAAAACAGGAATCCAGTCCTGGCCACCATTCGTGGTTTTGTACAAACCGCCAACGGCAAACCCCACATACATAATATCTTCATTAGTGGGATCGACGGCTACGGCATTTATGCGTGCGCCGATATTGGCCGGGCCTCTTTCCGTCCAGGGCAGGTCAAATCCGTCAAAGTTTTTTTCGGCGCTGCGCTGTATGGCATCCTGTAGTGCCGCCGTATAGGATTTGATAGCGAAAGTTGATTCCGGATACAAACGCTGCATGAAGAACCATTCGTCGGGACGAATAAGAGTTGCAGTGTTTGCTGGAGAATTCTTGGAGCGCCACAAAAAAGCGCTGACAGCTGCCAATCCAATCAGTGATATAGCAGCAACGACCCAAAATTTTCGGGAATTAAGGCGTATAGTCATTATTTCAGGTTGTCGACAAATAGCGATCTGATCTCAACGGAATCTTCCGGCTTGAGCCGGCCGCTAAGAATAAGCCTCACCTCGCGCCTGCGCGGGGCGCTCTCGTAGCGCTGTTGTTCGATTTCATTGAGTGGGATGACAGCTGGCACCTGGATAGGCTTGCCGTTGATTTCATCGAGCGCCACGAAAGTATAATAGGCGTGATTGCACCGGCGCGGATTATGCCCTTTAATATCGGCAGCAAAAATCTCTATATAAACCTCAACAGAGGTATTAAAAGCGCGGGTAACGCTCGCTTCGATAGAAACCACTTCGCCTACCTTTATCGATTTTTGAAAAGAAACATGATCTACCGAGGCTGTCACCACGTGCGCTTCGCAGTGTTTACCTGCGCAAATGGCACTGGCAATATCCATCCAGCGCAATAGGTTGCCCCCCATGAGGTTGCCCATGAAATTAGTATCATTGGGCATCACCATTTCGGTCATGACGGCCTTAGAATCAGCGACTTTTTTTGCTTTCGGATCTTGCTCCATTTATCTTATCATTACCCCTTTTCTGTTCAAAAATGGGATATCTGTGAAATTGCCGGCGTCTATACTGCCTTGCACGAAGATATATTTTTTATCGTACATGTAATCTTCGTAAACAAAACTCACCCAGTATTCATTAGTGAGGTTGAACAAATTGGTATGTATGGGTTCGATTGGAATGTAGGCTGAAGGGCCGACCTCTTCAAAAAAGTGTCTGAGGACGGTAGTTTTGCGATTTTCTCCGTCTACCTCACCGTACCCTTTTGAGCTGATCAGTACATTTTTGATCGTGTCGTCCTTCAAGTTGATCAAAAAACTATCCCACATTTCTTCCTCTAAAAGCTCATCGCCTTCGCGGGGCACGATGGCTATCGCCAGGTCCTCCACTTTATGGTCCGGTATATCTTTGCGCATGAATTCTGAATAAAGTGCTAGCTTCCAGATATTTGTGATCCGGCAAGCCAAGTTGCCGAAAAAGCCACGCGAAGATAAGCTATGCTAGGCATATTTGTACCCGAAAACCTCCGCAAAATGAGACTTCAAAGTCGATTTAACTTCTTGCAAGGGAATATCTTTCCCCAATTCAGCGGCTAAAGAGGTTACGGCCTTGTCTGCATCGCTAATACCGCAAGGGATGATGAAATCAAAATGAGTCAGATCTGTATTCACGTTCAGCGCAAAGCCATGCATAGTAACCCACCGGCTCAGGTGCACGCCAATGGCGCATATTTTTCGTTGAGGTTTTCCGTTAGCTGCATCCAGCCAAACACCGGTATACTCTTTTATCCGCACGCCGGTTAGTCCATAGTCAGCCATTAGCCGGATGACAGCTTCCTCCAGCGCCCTTACATAGCGGTGTACATCCGTAAAAAAGCAATCGAGATCAAATATGGGGTACCCCACCAATTGTCCCGGTCCGTGATAGGTAATATCCCCTCCCCTATTGATTTTGAAAAAAGTAAACCCTTTTGCTTGTAAATTTTCTTCATCTAAAAGCAAGTGATCAACCGACCCCGATTTGCCTAATGTAAACACGGGTGGATGTTCACAAAACAGCAGAAAGTGAGATTGCGGTAGCGGGTCAATTCCGGACGAAATCAGATTGCGGCTTTCCAATTTATTGTCAACCAAACTTTTATGCAGTTGCCGTTGCAGATTCCAGGCTTCTTCGTAGTCAATAATTCCAAGATCTTGGTATATAACCTTTTGCATCGCAATCTGCTGATTTGTTGAGATATGTTTGTAATTTTACAAATACAAATTACATTCCTATGAAAAGACAACTACACCTGGCAATTGGTTTACTGCTTTTTGCCTCAACGGCGCTCAAATCACAATCGGCGCCGAATTTTACCATTACAGATTCCGACGGGCAGTCACACAATTTGTACACCGATTACCTGGACCAGGGGAAAACGGTAGTCATTAAGTTTTTCTTTACCACTTGTCCGCCCTGTAATGCCATTGCTCCTCTTATGGAACCGTTTTACC
Source organism: Saprospiraceae bacterium (assembly GCA_016787505.1). Classification (GTDB taxonomy): domain Bacteria; phylum Bacteroidota; class Bacteroidia; order Chitinophagales; family Saprospiraceae; genus JABWBR01. The sequence goes on from JAEUUQ010000188.1 coordinate 9,182, forward strand.
AGGAATGGGGCGGCGGCGCTCACGATGTAGAGTTTATCAGCCTCAGCATCATGAACTTTGACGACAACAACGACGTGGCGCTTTACAAAGCCGCTAAAGGCCATACTTTTCCCGGCGCCGGTATAAACGGCGGTAGTATCACGGCATCCCAGCCTTATATAAACGGCATGTTCGGCAACTTTACCGGTACGCCCACATTTGCCGTAATAGGCCCTGATCGCAGTGTTATATTTGACCCCCGTGGGATTAGTTTTGTCGCGACTCTTGATTCCGTTGATGTAGCTATAAGGAGTACCGGCGCTGAAAAGCCGCCAATCCCCTACACTATTAGCGGAACGGTCAAAAACACGCTAAATGTAGGTGTTGCGGGGGTAAGCGTTTCCGTAAGCGGATTAGAACAATACGTGGATACTACAGATAGTGCGGGACAATTTGAATTTACAGCCATGCTGGAGCCCCGCTTAGACTACTATTTGTCGGCAAGCAAAAACTACAATTTTGTGAATGGGGTCACCACATCAGACATGATAGATATCAGGAAACACGTGCTTGCCCTGCAGATCATCACACAACCCACTCGTTTGCTTGCTGCCGATGCCAATAAATCGGGAGGTATATCCACGCAAGACATAGTTGAGTTACGCAAGTTGGTACTTAGCGTACAAGATAGCCTAAGTCAGCAAGAGTCGTGGTTTTTTTACAATGCCGCTTATACATTTATTAATCCGGAACATCCTTTTCCCGAAATATACAATACGCTGAATGCAGCCATAAAATTTCGAACATCCAGTTTGCCGCCTTTCCATTTCCGGGCCATCAAAATCGGAGATATCAATGAATCTGCCGATCCGGGGCAATAAAAGCAAACGCAGTTTTTACACGCATATGATACAAGAGGTTTTTGCCTGAAAGGAATTAGGCTTATTTTTCGCCCCAAAATAAAAAAAACATGAAAATCCTGGTTCCTGCAATCGCCATTCTCATTAGCTTGTCGGCCTGTAAAACGCCACAAAACAACACGTATACGTCGGCTTCT
>JAEUUQ010000209.1 GCA_016787505.1 Saprospiraceae bacterium
GTCTATAGCCAAAGAAATGGGCTCGCGCAATATCCGCTGCAATGTAGTGGCCCCCGGTTTTATCGAAACCGATATGACCCATGTACTCGATGAAAAAACAAAGGAAGCTTATCTCCAGAATATTCCGCTCAAACGCCTGGGAAAGGCCGAAGAAGTGGCCGATGTGTGCGTGTTTCTGGGCGCCGATATGTCGAATTATGTGAGCGGCCAGGTGATCAGCGTCTGCGGGGGGCTAAATACCTGATTTTAATTTGCTGATGTGCTGATTAGTTAATGTGCTGATGTGCTGATTTTTATTTATATAAATATTATTAATTAATTGTATTAGATATTATCAACACATCAGCAAATTAGCACATCAGCACATCAGCACATCAGCACATCAGCACATCAGCACATCATTTATGATTTTTTGAATTTTATCGAACACCCTATCGCCTTCACATCAGCCGGCGAGGGTTCCTGGCCTTTTTCGATAGCCGCTACGGCATTGGTCACGTAGTTAGTTTGTACTGCCGAGGCATCTTGTGCATTATCGTCAATAGCGCCGTGGTAGCGCACTACGAGATCTTTATCGAGCAAGTATACCTCGGGCGTGCGCGCAGCGCCGTATTGGGGATACACCTTTTGCCCGTCGTCGAACAAATAGAGGAAGTCAAATTTTTTCTCCTTGGCGCGTTCCTGCATCTTGGCAAAGCTGTCGCCAGGCTGCACTGCCGGGTCGTTGGGCTGAATGGCCACTACCGGATAACCTTTGGCAGATAATTGGCGGTGCAAATCCGCTATGCGGTCTTCGTACATTTGGGCATACGGACAAGTATTGCACGTAAATACGACTACATAGCCTTTGGGCTTTTTGCCATTGGCATCTTTTACATCTTCGAGCGAGTACATCTTGCCGTCTACGTTCTTTAGCTTGAAATCAGGCGCTTTGTCGCCCACTTTTAGTCCTCCGGCCGTGCGGAATGCCATTGTGGCCGCTGCAAGCGCAAGCAGCCCCACTGTCAATAAGGTGATTTTGCGTACATTCAACATAATTAGTCAGGTTTTATGATTGTGAAAGATATGTTGTCGGTTGTGAGTTGTGAGTTGTGGGTTGTGGGTTGTGGGTTGTCCGTTATCCGTTATCTGTATAAGTCAATAAGTAACCGATAACCGACAACCGACAACCGACAACCGACAACCGACAACCGATAACTGATAACAGCCTTCATTCAAACGCCTTCACCAACGCCTCCAACTCCTCAAAGCTGGCAAATTGCTGCTCGACAAATTTGCGGTTTTGCCCTTTGTAAATCAGCGTAGCAGGGATGGAGCCGCCCCACGAGGGGTCTACCTTGTCAATCCAGGTATCGTAGCGGTGGTCGGTCAACGCAATCACCTGGCTTTCGAGCCGGCGTTGCTCCACAAAACGCGTAAGCTTGCCGGGCACGTCTTTCTTGAAATCCAGACTGAGCAGGATGACCCTCGCCTTTTTACCTTGTACTTGTTGGATTAATCGTTCAAAATAGGGCATTTCTTCCACGCATGGCTTGCACCAGGTAGCCCAAAAATTGATGATGTAGGTGGTATCGTTATTATAATGAAAAACGTGTTCGAGCGCCGAAAAATTGTCGTACACCGCAAAGGGCATTGTTTGTGGCGCGGGCCGGTTTGCAACTTCTGACTCATCGGTCGTTTCCGGAGAGGATTGACAAGCGACAAGCATCCAGCTTAAGCCCGCCAGGGCGCACAATAGCCATTTTTTCATGCAATTTGATTTAGGTTTATATAGAAACACGGCAATTGTTTTTTTGCTTGTTAAGAATAGGTTAAAAAAATTAAGCCATGCTGAGCAAGTTCATGCCGGGCGATGATAATTCTCAGGGCGTTAATGCGCGGAATAGTCCATTTTTGTATACTAGTCCTCTTCCTTTCAAATAAAACAAGCTCATTTATGACACCATAAACTCATATCTGGATGGGAGCTGAAAAAGTAACCCTTGTAAAAGACGCCGCTTCTCGCCAGCGCCACCTCAAAAATTTGCTGCGCGACTTGAAGGCTTTACAATTGATGTTAGACAATGATCTGTTTGAAAACGACGTCCAACGCATTGGCGCCGAACAGGAATTTTGTTTTGTAGACGCTCATTGGCGCCCCGCCCCCGTTATCATGGAAGTACTCGAGCGCGTCAACGACGACCACTTTACCACCGAACTCGCCCGCTTTAATATGGAGGTCAACCTCGACCCCGTATTATTTCAGGGCGATTGCCTGTCTGCCCTCGAATCTACCCTGCGCAATTACTTGTACGCAGCCGATATGGCAGCCCAGGAAGTGGGCGCACGCGTGTTGCTCTGCGGCATATTGCCCACGATCCGCCAAGGCGACATCAACTACGACAACCTCACCCCGCTGCCGCGCTACCGTGCACTGATGGAGTTGTTGCACGAGTTGCACAGCGGACTCTTTGAATTTCGCATCGACGGCCCCGACGAATTAGTGATCAACGACGCACTCGCCTTGTTTGAAGGCAGCAATACCAGTTTCCAGGTACACCTGCAACTTCCTGCCCACAGTTTTGCCTCCTACTACAACTGGTCGATGGCGGTCACAGGCCCCCTATTGTCGGCAGCTACCAATTCACCGCTCCTCCTCGGCAAACGAGGCTGGCGCGAAACCCGCATCGCCCTGTTCCAGCAATCAATAGATACCCGGAGTACCTCCGAAATGGTGCGCGAACGCTCTCCCCGCGTTTGCTTCGGTACAGGATGGATTGAAGATTCTATTCTCGATATTTTTAAAGACGATATCGCCAGGCACCGCGTGATGCTGGCGTCTACCCGCGAAGAAGACCCCCTGCAAATATTGGCAGAAGGCGGCGTGCCCAAATTATACTCGCTCAACGTACACAACGGTACCGTTTACCGCTGGAATCGACCCTGCTACGGTATTACCGACGGCAAACCCCACCTGCGCATCGAAATGCGCGTATTGCCCACCGGGCCTTCCATCCCCGACGAAATAGCCAATGCGGCTTTCTGGCTGGGCATGGTGAAGGGTATGCCCGATGATTACGCGCGCATGCAAAACAAAATGGAATTTGACAACGTAAAAGAAAACTTCTTCCGGGCAGCCCGCCACGGACTGGGATCCTATCTGTGGTGGGGGTCGCCGGCCAAACGTATTCCCGCTTCCGAACTTTTACTCAAAGAATTGATCCCGCTGGCCAGGACGGGCCTGCAAAAAGCAAATGTGCGCCAGACCGATATCGATCGCTACATGGATATCATTCAAGAACGCGTGGAAAGCGGCCGAACCGGCTCGCAATGGCAACTCAGCTCACTCGAACGATTGAAAAAAGAAGGCAAAAAAGAAGAAGCGCTGGTAGCTACTACCGCCGCTATGTTTAACCGACAACAACAAGATATGCCTGTACATAAATGGCCCATTGCCGGCATGGAAGAAGCCGGAAGCTGGGCAAATCGATACTGGACGGTCGAACAGATTATGTCTACCGATTTGTTTACCGTAAACGAAAACGACCCCCTGGATTTTGCCGCCAACCTCATGGATTGGCGCAACGTGAGGCACCTGCCCGTCGAAAATGAAAAAGGTGTGCTGGTCGGATTCCTCACAGCCAAAATGCTGCTCCGGTTTTATTCCCAATCCGAAAACCACCCCGTGCGGGCCTCGGTGGGCCAAATTATGTCTACCGATTTATATTTCGTTACACCCGAAATGAGTACGATAGAAGCGGTACATTTGATGCGAGAGCGCCAACTGGGTTATCTGCCGGTGATGCGCAACGGCAATTTAATAGGGCTGGTTACTGAATACGATTTTGTCAACGTGGCAGCCCACTTGATGAATGAAATTTATTCAAAATGAGGACAACAACGTTTTTATTCAGCGCCCTGCTCCTGTTGGCAATGGGCTGCAACCGCCAGGCGCCGGCGACTTTTACCGTGCTGTCGCCGGCAAAAAAAGTAAGCGTAGAGGTTTGGCTCAATGCTGAAGGCGTGCCCGCCTATCGCGTGACCTATAACGGCAAAATCGCCGTAGATAGCTCCCTACTGGGCGGCTTCGATCTGCGCGATGCGCCGGCCCTGCACGGCGGCTGGCACGTGAAAAGCCACCAAACACGCGATTTCTCCGAAACCTGGCAACCCGTTTATGGCCAGGAGAAAGAAATTCTCAATCACTACCAGGAACTTACCCTTAATCTCGAAGAACAACAGGCGCCCAATCGCCTCATGAATCTCGTCTTTAGGGTGTACGACGACGGCCTCGGATTTCGCTACGAAATCCCCGCCCAACCCGGCCTCGATAGTCTGATCATTATGGACGAAAATACCGAGTTCAAACTCAGCGGCGACCACCTCACCTGGTGGCAACCCGGCGATTGGGATATCTACGAGCACCTCTACAATACGACTAAGTTCTCTGAAATCGACGCCACCGCCAAACGAAAACACCCCGACCTGGCACAAACCTACATCCCCGAAAATGCCGTCAATACCCCCGTTACCCAAAAAACAGCCGACTTGCTGTACCTGGTTTTCCACGAAGCAGCCCTGATCAATTATTCGTCGATGACACTCAAAGTTGATAAAGACGGACTGAAATGGGTGAGTGAACTCGTAGGCTCTCCCGACGAATCGAAGGCCAAACTCAAAGCCCCCTTCCATACGCCTTGGCGAACTGTGCAGATCGGCGAAAAAGCAGCCGACATCCTCGCCTCCCGCCTTATCCTCAATCTCAACGAGCCTAATAAACTGGAGGATGTAAGCTGGATAAAACCCGTAAAATATGTCGGCATCTGGTGGGAAATGCACCTGAACAAAAATAGCTGGGATATGGCCAGCGGCAGACACGGCGCTACCACAGCTAACGCCAAACGCCTCATCGATTTCGCTTCGGTAAATAATATCCCCGCTATGCTGGTGGAAGGCTGGAATACCGGCTGGGAACACTGGATCGGCTTCGAGGACCGCGAAGGCGTGTTCGATTTTGTTACGCCTTATCCCGATTACGATATCGACGAAGTGGTGCGCTACGGCAAAGATAAGGGCGTGGCATTGATCATACACCACGAAACATCATCGGCGCCCCGCACTTACGAACAGCAGTTGGATACGGCTTATGCCCTCTGCCGCCGTCTGGGCGTGCACGCTATCAAAACAGGTTACGTGGGCACCATTATCCCCAAAAACGAATACCACCAGGGCCAATGGATGATCAACCACTTCCAGAAGGTGACCGAAAAAGCCGCCGAATACCAAATCTGCATCGACGGCCACGAAACGATCAAAGGCACCGGCCTGCAACGCACCTGGCCCAACTTCTGGGCAAGGGAAACTTTCCGCGGACAGGAATTCGAAGCCTGGAGCTCCGATATGAACCCGCCCGAACACCTCACTATCCTGCCCTTTACGATGGGTCTTGGCAGCGGACTGGATTACACGCCTGGCATTTTTGAAATAAAATTCGACAAATACAAAGACAACAACCAGGTCAATACTACGCTGGCCAAGCAGCTCGCCCTCTACGTAACGCTTTATAGCCCCGTACAAATGGTGGCCGACCTGCCCGAACACTACGGCAATAACCCGGCACTGCAATTCATCCGCGATGT
>JAEUUQ010000244.1 GCA_016787505.1 Saprospiraceae bacterium
TGCGCGGCAATTTCTTCGGGGGTAGAATCATCTACGTAAGCCAGTCCTTTGTGGATTAGCTTAACCGCAAATTGGTATAATTGTTCGAAATAATCGGAGGCGTACAATTCCTCGCCTTCCCATTCGAAACCGAGCCAGCGGATATCGTTTTTGATATTATCCACATAGTCGGTATTTTCGGTCGAAGGGTTGGTATCGTCGAGGCGGAGGTTGGTTTTGCCTCCGTATTTTTGGGCTGTTTCAAAATTAACGACCAAAGCTTTGGCATGGCCGATATGCAGGAATCCATTGGGTTCCGGCGGGAAACGCGTGTGTACGCGGCCTCCGTGTTTGCCGTTTCGTATGTCTTCTTCGATAATTTCTTCGATGAAGTTCAGGGGTTCTTTTTCTTTTGTTTCTGTGGATGTATTCATGGTTGTTCTCTGTTTTCTGTTTTCTGTTTTCTGTTCTCTGTTCTCTGTTCTCTGTTCTCTGTTCTCTGTTCTCTGTTCTCTGTTCTCTGTTTAAAATTAATTAGCAAAGATAAGTAACGGATAACAGACAACAGAGAACGGAGAACTGACAACCGACAACGGATTTACATTCTTTCCGGCATTTCGATGCCCAGCAGATCCATGCCGTTTTTCAATGAATTGGCGATAGCTGAGCTCAGCATAATGCGCAGTTGTTTGGATGCTTCCGTATCAGCGCGCAAAATGGAAAAATCGTGATAAAATTTGTGAAAAGACTTAGCCAGGCCGTAGCAATAGGCGGCGATGACCGAGGGGTCGTAGTTGGCTGCGGCCTCCTCGATTTGCGCCGGGTAATCGTAAAGCAGCGCGATAAGGTCTTTTTCGTCGGTGTGCAGGGCATAGTTTTTTACGTCGCTACCTGCAAGAGCGTAGCCTTCTTCCTGGGCTTTACGCAAGACAGACTGGATGCGCACGTAGGCATTTTGAATATAAGGTCCCGTTTGTCCCTGCAAGTCGACCGACTCTTTGGGGTCAAAAATCATGCGTTTTTGGGGGTGAACTTTTATAATAAAATACTTAAGTGCGGCCAGGCCTATTTGGCGGATAATATTTTCGCGTTCTTCCGTTGATAATTCGGCGGTGGCGTCGCGTTCTTTGGAGCCTTCACGGGCTTCGCCGATTACTTCTTCGACGAGATCGTCGGCGTCAACCACGGTTCCTTCGCGCGATTTCATGCGGCCGGTGGGCAGGTCGACCATGCCGTAGGAAAGGTGGTGAAGCCCCTGCGCATAAGGTTCGCCCAGGCGCTTGAGGATTTCAAAAAGCACCTGGAAGTGGTAGTTTTGCTCATCGCCCACCACGTACACCATTTTTTCTACGCCAAAGTCGTCGTAGCGAAGCCTGGCGGTGCCTATGTCCTGGGTGATATACACCGAGGTGCCATCACTTCGGAGTACCACCTTGTGATCGAGTTTGGCGTCGGTGAGGTCGATCCAGACCGAGCCGTCGTCGCGGCGGTAAAACACGCCTTTTTCCAGGCCTTGCTGGATGAGGTCTTTGCCCAGCAGGTAAGTATCCGATTCGTAATAAATCTTGTCAAAGCGAACGCCCAGTCTGCGATAGGTTTCATCAAAGCCCTCGTACACCCATTGGTTAAGTTTGCGCCAGAGGGCGATGGTATCGGGGTCGCCGGCTTCCCAGCGGCGCAGCATATCGCGGGCGTCAGCGCCGAGGGGGCTGTATACGTTGAAATAGGCGTCTTTGTAAGCTTTGAAAAAGGCGGCTTCGTCTTGTGATTTGTCCTGGCGCTCATTGAATACGCTTTGCCCGTGAGTAGTGAGCTGCCAATCTCTGTATTCTTCCTGGAAGGCCCGTTCAAAAGCCACATAAAACTGCCCCACGAAATGATCGCCTTTGGTACCTGTGGAGGCCGGCGTACTGTCGTTGGCAAAGCGTTGCCAGCCCAGCATGCTTTTACATATGGCGATGCCGCGATCGTTTACGATTTGCACGCGTTTTACCTGGTAGCCGGCGGCCTCGAGGATGCGGGAAGTGGACCAGCCCAGCAGTATATTGCGAACGTGGCCCAGGTGAAGGGGTTTGTTGGTATTGGGAGAGGAATATTCTACCATCACCTTGCGGCCGTTGGAGGGGTGTTGGCCGAAGTTGGGCGTCTGGGCGTCTTTTACCAGAAAATCCAGCCAAAAGTTGTCGCTAATGACGAGGTTTAAAAAGCCTTTTACGACATTAAACCCCGCTACATATTGGAATTCTTGCTGAAGATATTGCCCCAATTCTGCGCCTACCTCTTCCGGTTTTTTGCCGGCGGCACGCGTAAATGGAAAGGTAACAACGGTGAAGTCGCCCTCAAATTCCTTGCGCGTTTTGTTGATTGCAATCTGGTTGATAGCCGGCGATTCGCCGTAAAGGGCCAAAACCCCTGCTGCGACCTTTTCCTGCAATAGCGAAATGATATTCATGCGTGGTGTAAACGTTTGAAGGGGCAAAAATACAATTTTTTATGAGGGTTTATGAGGGTTTATGAAGGTTTATTAGGCCGTCACTCGTCACCACCCCGGCCATTTCCCCTATCGTCACCTCGTTACCTTTTTCCGCCACCTCCTGAACAACCAGATACCGATGCCTACCAGCAGCAGGAAAGGCCAGAGGTTAACGATTCCGATGAAGAACCAGACCAGGTTGTTCCAACCGTTGCGGAAACCTTCACGAAAATGTTTGCCGAAAGCGGTTTGGCTGTGAATTTTTTCATAATAAGTTACCGAGAGGGTAGAATAAGCTACCTGATCGTTGAGATAGCGCAGGCGGCCTTCAATAGATTCGATTTCGGCGCGTATATTGCCCAGTTCGCGTTCTATTTCCAGCATATTCGACACCGTTTTGGCTTGTTTTAACAAATCCAGATAACGGGATTCCATTTCTTTTTTGGCTTTTACCCGGGCGCTGACGTCGATAAATTCTTCGGTGACGTCGCTTACGTTGATTTGTTTATAATCAAAATGCGATACGCCTTTGGTAAGCGTATTGAGCAGGGTATCAAAATGCGCTGCGGGTACCCTGATCTGTATAGTATGGCTGATGCGGTCGTCGGAACGATTTTCCTGGTCGTCGGAGATGTACCCCGAGTTGGCTTTGACGGCATTGAGCACTTTTTGCCGGGTGGCGGCCAGATCGTCGGTTTCGAAGCTGAGGTTACCATTTTTGATAAGTTTGCGTTCGATGGAATTGGAGATTTGGCCGGGCGCCTCTCCCGGCGGTGGAGGTGGTGGTGGTGGCGCCTGGTCGGATTCAGGGGACATTTCGGATTGGACGTCTCTTGAAAATGAATCTTTCTCATGTTGCCGGTTGGTGCAATTCACGAGTATTAAGGTCAATACCAGGAATATCCATTTTGCTTTCATGAAGTTTTGTTTTTGTAAATAATAAATAGATGACGGGGCGATGTTTTTTGGCGGTTATGCAAATCTGCCGGGATCAAATGGCTGCAGGTTGAGGGACGGTTGTTGTTCGTTGGCGATTTGGCTGACCAGCAGTCCGGTAGCGGCGCCCAGGCTCAGGCCCAGCATAGCGTGGCCGGTGGCAGCGATGGCGTTGTCGAGGCCGGGTAAACGCCCGATATAAGGTAGCCCGTCGGCAGAGCAGGGGCGGTAGCCGTACCAAATATCGGCATCTGCCGGGGTTTTCAGTTCAATACCCGGGAAAAAGTGCCTGACACTTTGCACAATACCTTCCACGCGTTTGTAGCGGGGCGGCGCATTGGTAGATGTGATTTCCATCGTACCGCCGAATCTGACCTGGTCTTCCATGGGTGTGATGGCTACGCGGCCTTCGGAAAGGATGATAGGGTGACGGAAAGGATAGTCCTGTAGCGGTTTGACAAACGAATAACCCCTGCCGGCCACCATGGGGAGTTTGATGCTCAACCCCTTTGCCAATTCCCGGCTCCAGGCGCCGGCGGCAAATACCACGAGATCAGCGTCGTAGCTATTGTGGGTAGTGATGATTTGTCGGATCTTGTTATTTTGTTTTATAAAATTAATTACTTCTTCATTTTTAATAATTTGTACGCCGTTGTCAGTGAGATGCTGAGCCAGGTTTTTCATCAATTCGGCAGGGTTTACATGGGCATCGCATTTGAACCAAACACCCCCTCGCGTATCGCAGGTCACGTGGGGTTCGAGGTTCTGCACCTGCTCAGCGGTGAGCCATTCGGCATCGAGGCCCAATTGCGTGGCCATTTCGACGGTATGCCGGGCATGGCGGGCGTTTTCGTGGGTGTGAAACAATTCCAGCATGCCGTCGTGGCGGTAAAAAAATGGGAATTCGCCGCTGTTTTGCCATTCCTGATAGCAAGCCATGCTCAGCAAGGAGATATCGCGCAGGGGCGCCGCAGAGCGATCTACGTGCGATTGGGTAGCGCTGCGCACGAAGGCCAGTCCCCACTGTGCGAGCGAAAGGCTCAGCCGGGGTTCGATGTAAAAAGGACTGCGCGAGTCGAGCATCCATTTCAGGCCCTGGCTGATAATACCTGGGGCCGCCAGCGGGGTGAAATGACTGGGACAGATATAGCCGGCATTGCCGCTGGAGCAATTGGTTGCAAGGTCGCCGCGGTCGATTACGGTGACTTGCCGGCCTGCTTTGTGCAGATAGTAGGCCGAGCTAAGCCCGATGATGCCGCCGCCGATGATGATCGCAGATGTTGACATAGTTTGTTGTGGGTTGTGGGTTGTGGGTTATCGGTTGTGGGTTGTGGGTTGTGGGTTTTTTGAAAAACTAAAATTAACCTATAACTGACAACCCATAACCGATAACCCACAACTAAATAACCTGAAACCCATACGCATACGGGTCGTCTTCCGGGTCGATAGAGATCGTATTATAGCCGTACACCCGGGCCCAGCCTTCGATACTGGGGCGGATGGCCTTATGTCCGGCCAGCGTGGTTTCTTCTTCTATACGCCCGATAAATTGGGAGCCAATGATGCTTTCGTGGATAAATTCATCGCCTTTTTTCAACTGTCCTTTGGCATACCACTGCGCCATGCGGGCCGAAGTGCCCGTGCCGCAGGGCGAGCGGTCGATGGCTTTGTCGCCGTAAAAAACGGCGTTGCGGGCAGTAGATGCGGGGTCGAGTGTGGCGCCGGTCCACAGGATATGACTGCATCCGTTTATGGTTGGGTTTTCGGGGTGGACGAAAGAATAAAGCGCATTAATTCGCTTGCGCAATTCCCGGCTCCAACTGATGAGCTGGTCAGCCTTGTAATGCTCCAACCCCGGGAAATTGGGCTGCACATCCACGATAGCATAAAAGTTGCCGCCATAGGCCACATCTACATGCAAAGCCCCTAAATCGGGGCAATCAACCGCCAGCTTTTCTGCCGCCAAATACGACTTGACATTGGTGAGCCTCACGCTTTTTACTTTGTTGCCTTCCTGCAGGTAGCTAACTTCTACCAGCCCTGCCGGTACTTCCAGCCGAAGCTTACCAGGCATTTTGGGCGTGATTAATCCTTGTTCGATAGCGATAGTTACCGTACCAATAGTACCGTGGCCGCACATGGGCAGGCAGCCGCTGGTTTCGATAAACAATACGGCCATGTCATTTTCAGGATCGTGGGGAGCGTATAAGATGCTGCCGCTCATCATATCGTGGCCGCGTGGTTCAAACATGAGTCCTTTGCGTATCCAGTCGAATTCCTGCAGAAAATGCAGGCGTTTTTCGCTCATGTTTTTGCCATGTAATATGGGGCCGCCGCCGGCTACGAGGCGCACGGGGTTGCCGCAGGTGTGGGCGTCGATGCAGAAGAAGGTGTTCATAGGTGACAAGGTGACAAGGTGACAGGGTGACAGGGTGACAAGGTGACAGGGTGACAGGGTGACAAGGTGACAGGGTGATGATTTAGGTAATTGCCTTGTGGGTGAAATTACTATTTACACGGCGGATGATTTGCATAGGATTTTCATTGTGCAATTCCGGGGGCAGCAGGGCTTCGGGGCAATTTTGGAAGCACACCGGCCGGGCCCAGCGTTTGATAGCGTCAGTACCCACGGAGGTAAAGCGGCTATCGCTGGAAGCGGGGTAGGGGCCGCCGTGCATCATAGCTGCGCTGACTTCCACGCCGGTGGGTACGCCGTTAAATACGACGCGACCGGCGAGCTGGGCAGCTTTGTCAACCAGTGCACGGTGGCCGGCAATTTCTTCCGTTTCTGCCATGAAGGTAATAGTAAGCTGCCCTCCGCAGGCCTTCAATACGGACTCTAAATCGGCTGCGTCGCGGCATCGTACAACCAGGGAGTATGGGCCGAAGACTTCCTCTTTGAGCAGCGGGTTGTCAATAAAAGTACGGCTATCCACTTGGGCGATGGCCATATCGGGCACTATATCATCCTCATTAACTACTATTTGCGCTATGGTGTCAACGCCTTTTTGGGCCAGTGCTGCCTTCATTTTATCCATGTAAGCCGTGTGAATGCCGGTGTGGAGCATTTTGGCTGCGGGTGTTTGGTTAAAGGCTTGGGCAAGCAGGGGCAGAAAGCGGTCGAGTTCGGGGCCGTCGATGGCCAGCAATAGGCCAGGGTTGGTGCAAAACTGTCCCATGCCCAGCGTAATAGACCCCGCATAAGCTGTTGCGATAGCTTCCGCGCGGGTGGAGAGCGCTTGCGGCAGCAATACGACAGGGTTGATGCTCCCCATTTCCGCAAAAACGGGAATAGGCTCGTCGCGCTGTTGGGCATAGGCCAGCAGGGATTTTCCGCCTGCGGCGGAGCCGGTGAATCCCACGGCTTTTGTAGCAGGATGCTCTACAAGCGTACGTCCGATCGCAAAACCGTTGCCCAACACGTGCTGAGCCAGGTGAGACGGGGCATTGCATTTGGCGATAGCGCGTTGTATGGCTTCAAAAACGAGCGTAGAGGTAGCAGGGTGAGCCGGGTGGGCTTTGATGATCACGGAGCAACCCGCAGCCAGGGCCGAAGCGGTATCTCCGCCGGCGGTAGAAAAGGCGAGCGGAAAATTACTCGCGCCGAAAACCACTACGGGCCCTATGGGAAAAAGCATCTTGCGCAAGTCGGGGCGCGGCGGCGCGCGGTCGGGCAGGGCGGTGTCGATTACGGCATCTGCCCAAGATCCTTCCTTCACTATAGCTGCAAAAAGCCGCAATTGCCCGGTGGTTCTTCCGCGTTCGCCTGTTAGGCGCGCGGCGGGCAGGTTAGATTCTTCGCAAGCCGTATTTATGAGTGTATCTCCGAGCGCTTCGATTTCGACGGCGATAGCTTCAAGTAATGCCGCTCTTTCAGCCGGTGTCGAATTGCGGAAAGCTTCAAAGGCCAGCGTTGCCTGGCGCATGATGTCGTCTATTTGCGATAGGGGAGTTTCTTGCATGTCGGTTGTCAGTTGTCGGTTGTCGGTTATCGGTTATCGGTTATCGGTCTGACAACTCACAACCGACAACCCATAACTCACAACCCAATATCAAAGAATAGGGCGTTGCCGTAGCCCTTGTTGGATAATAGCCTCTACGCGGCTTCGTTCTTCGCCTGTCAAAGTAAGTCGTGGTGCTCGCACATATTCCGAGCCGATGCCGGTCATAGCTTCTGCGAGTTTGATATACTGCACCAGTTTGGGATGCAGGTCGAGTTCGAGCAGGGGTAGAAACCAGCGGTAGATGGCCAGCGCATCGTCGTAGCGGCCGGCTTGGGTGAGCCTGAAGATGGCCACCGTCTCACGGGGAAAAGCGCAGACGAGTCCGGCCACCCAGCCATCGGCGCCCAACATGAGTTCTTCCATAGCTAGGGTATCCACGCCGCAGAGGATGGCAAAGCGCCTGCCAAAGCGGTTGATAAGCCGTGTCACGTTGGAGACATCCCGGGTTGATTCTTTGACAGCGAGAATATTGGGCTGCGCGGCCAATTCTTCAAACATATCGAGTGTGATCTCGATTTTGTAATCGACCGGATTGTTGTACAGCATGATGGGCAGCGAAGTGGATTCTGCCACGGCGCGGAAAAACGCCACCGTCTCGCGATGGTCGGATTTATAACGCATGGGCGGCAGCAGCATCAGTCCGTCGGCGCCCCATTTTTCGGCCAGGGCTGCCTGCTGAGTTGCTTCGCGGGTTGACCCCTCCGCAATATTGAGCACTACCGGGCATTGCTGATCGGCATGGCCCTTGGCGTATTTTACCAACAGTTCCTTTTCGGGTGTGGTCAGCGTACTGGCTTCACCGAGGGTACCGCCGAGTATGACTCCGTCCACGCCTGCATCGAGTTGGGCCTGCAGGTTTTTGCCAAAAAGGGGCAAGTCGAGTTCGTCTTGCGCCGTAAATTTTGTGGTCAGGGCAGGAAAGACGCCTTTCCAGGAGAATGTAGTCATGGTTGTCGGTTGTAAGTTGTAGGTTGTAGGTTTGAGGGTTGTGGGTTCTCTGATAAGTTTAATGGACAAAGATAAGGAACAGAAAACGGAGAACCGACAACGGAGAACTGACACATCACGAAAGCGCCATCACGATAGCGAATACCAGGAGTACAACCAGTACGATGACAATGAGAAAATTATTATTATTGCGATACTTATTAAAAAGGTATTGCATTAGTTCGTACCATTCGAGTTTGCGGGCGAGGTGTTCGGCGGCGAGGACAAAATACTTGCGATTTTTCTCGAATTTGAGGGGGCTATTCAGTTTTTTGAGAATAAAAAATTCCGGATCAAGGAACACCAATTCGAAAGCCTGGCCGGTGGGGTCTTCTTCGTCGGGGTCGAGTTTTCCAAAAATCAGTTTATTAGCCAGGAAGCGCCATTTGCCGAAGTACACCTCTCCATCTTCTGATTTGAGGTATTCTTCTTCGGGGTTAAACAGATGAAAATTGAGTTCGTGGAACTGCTCATCATCGCGCACTTCCACCCAGTGTTTGCCCACATAAAACTGTACCTCGCGCAAATCCTCGCTATGGGGACGAATAAGCGGTATCATCTTATCGATGAGATCGTCCATCGCGTCGGCGTGGGGTACCTCCGAGTTAAAGGCATTGGCAACGATATCAAGCCATTTACTTTCCAAAGCGGTTATTTTTGAAGGTAAAAATACCAAAAAAATGTAACTGTTTAGTAGTGTTTAGTGCATGCGCAGTTTAGCGATAGGGTTTAGTGCATTCGCAGTTTAGCTAAACCCAATCGCTAAACCCTACTAAACAGGTACAAAAAAGTCTATTGATAAGCAATAAGGCGTTGCTTGAGGATAAAACCCGTTTCGCCTTTTTCTTCCCAGGGCAGGGATTCGCAGGCGGCAAAATTGCCGTTGCAGCATACATTACATTGGGTATCGAGCAATTGCAATTCGCGGTATACGAGTCCGACACCGCGTGCATACTGCTCTTGTGCGTAGCGCCATTCGATGAGGTTTTCGTTGTCGGCAAGTTTCAGGGTGGCCACTTTGGGGAAAAACAGAGTGCCCAGGTTCAGCGGTTCGTCTACGGTAGTATATCGATAATTCCAGCCTTTAAACAAAGCCATGGGTTCGCCGGCAATGGGGATAATCAGGTTGTCGTCGATGAAGGCATTGCCGTCCCATTGCGTAAAGGCGGCCACCGGAAAAACCATAGCGATGAAATTCAGGTTATTGTCGGTGCGAATGAGCCGTTGTTCACCGGGAGTGAGGGCGTATACCGATTTGACTTGCCAGGGTGCGCTTGCATGGGGGCGTTCGTAGCGAACGATGCGGTACGCCAGGTCGCCGTTGTTGTCGCGAAAAGTATCGGCCACCTCTTCGCGCAGTTGGAAAAACACAGAATCGATGAGCGTTCCCGAGGGGGCGGGGTCGTACACCAGGGAGTCGACCTCGTAGATCCACCAGCGACCGACCGACAGGGGCTGGTAGTCGTAGCCCTGGTCGATGGATAATTCTTCGATTTCGCGCGACTGGCAGGCCATACCGCACAGCAGGACGGCAAGTGGAGCGAAAAGCAGGATGACTTTTTTTATCATAATAAAACTATCAGGTGCTCATCATGCGCAAAATGCCGGCAATTTCTCTGGCCGCATTCGTTTGCCAGAGTTTTTGGTCTACTACCAATAACTTGGCGAAATAGCGGTCGCGGTCCAGGCGCATCAGATAAGCTTCGTTAATCAAAACCTGCACATCCTCGAATGGCGAGCATTTGAACAACACATAGGCTTCCTCCCTCACGTCGTAAGCCACAATATAGGAATAGTGGGCGGCGGCCGTAGGATAGCAGTGCAGCAAAACCGGATAATCGAAATAAGCTGCCCGCCAAAAGCTAAACAAATTGGCTTCAAAAAGCGGGTAATACAACACTTTGGAAGGAACCTGTAAATTGCCAAGTTCGCTTTGCAGTGCCTCCAGCCGGCGGCGCATGGTTTCTATGGGGATATCGCCGGGGTGTAATTCGCGAAAGGGTTGCCAAT
Organism: Saprospiraceae bacterium; assembly: GCA_016787505.1. GTDB lineage: Bacteria > Bacteroidota > Bacteroidia > Chitinophagales > Saprospiraceae > JABWBR01. The sequence goes on from JAEUUQ010000244.1 coordinate 10,390, forward strand.
TAGCCGTGCGCAGGTCGTAGTATTCCACCTCGCCGATGCGAAGTTTGTAGTCGAAGCGGGAATAGCCGGGCACCACATAGCCGGGGTAATAATAGGGAATGCCGGCCTGTTGGCAATAGTGGATTTCGAGCAGCATAGTATAAAACCCGAGGCTATAGCGCTGGTAATCGGGGTCGTACATACCCAGAATACTGGCGGCGGTATTTTTGCCTATATCAAAAAAGCTGGCGGCGATCAGTTTGTCGCCGTCGTACACCCGCACTTCCTTTGTGTCGTAGATATTATTTTCTTCGCCGTCGAGCAGGGCGTCTTTGAGGCTGGAGGCCAATACGCCGGGAAAAAAAGTTTTGTAGCGGTGGTAGAGTTTTTCTTTTTCGCGGGAGAGCGTTATGCTGCCGAATTCGGTGCGAAACAACTTATCGTTGCTGTTGACCAGCTTGCGCAGGCTTTTTCTAAACACGTATCCATCGAGGGGGAGGCGAACCCAGATAGCGGAGTAAAACTGCTCGCCGAAGCACAAAAAGTGGGTAGTAAAAATTGTTTGCCCCATCCGATACCATCCCTTGGCCAGGTATTTATCCAACTCGGCAGGCGGCAAGGTTTCGGGGTAGTGTTTTTCTGCAAACATGTGCTTGGCCAAAAGCTATTCATTTAATTTTCCCCACCTCGGGCATTTTACAAGCTTCGTCAGGTTTTTTTCCGCAGACCGTGCATTCGCCGATTTGATTTTTCAAAGCAGGATTAGCGGTGGCGCAGGTGCCCCTGAATTCTTCGCCGGTAAACCAATGGCGAAGGTTCATCATGACAAACGACAAGCCGAAAACGACGAAAATGATTCCGAAAATATACAGAAATTCCATAATGACAGATTTACGATATCTTTGTGGTTTGGGGTGACGACCGAGGACAAACCCAGGTGGTGACGGCTTTGAACTGGCTCAGGTGGTGACGAGGTGACGAATTGCATTTAATTTTGTTACCACCCTTGATGCTTCACTGGTCGTCACCACCAGGGATTGACCGGGGACGTCACCTTATCACCACCAGGGATTGTCCCCGGACGTCACCTTGTCACCACAAAAATAACAAATAAACGTTTCGCCATGTTGCAAAAATTGGAAGCCTTTGCCAGGTTGTTGAAGATAATGGACGAATTGCGGGAGCAATGCCCCTGGGATCGCAAGCAGACTTTCCAAAGTTTGCGCAACCTCACCATCGAAGAAACCTACGAATTGGCTGATGCTATACTTGATGAAGACCTGCCCGGCATCAAAGAAGAGATCGGCGACCTCATGCTGCATATGGTTTTTTATGCCAAAATAGCCTCCGAAAGCGGCGCCTGGGATATCGCCGACGCCCTCCATGCCGTTTGCGACAAGCTGATAAAACGCCACCCCCATATCTACGGCGATTTGGT
>JAEUUQ010000252.1 GCA_016787505.1 Saprospiraceae bacterium
TGGGCTGAAAGTACTCGACGTAAATATCGATGACATACCGCTGCAACTCGAAAACAAGGAGTCGAAAAAAGTACCGGTAGTACTTAATTACCGCTTCTCTTTTGCGGCTGAATACGAGTTGCAGCGGGAAGTTGTGCTTACTCCCGATAGCATTACCGTGAGCGGGCCGGCATCTCAAATTAAGGCACTAAAGTCCTGGCCCTCCGATTCGCTGATACTGCAAGCACTCAACGACCCTGTTAAGCGCAAAGTGAAACTCAGAAAACCGCCGTCCGGCCTTGCAATCAGCCATGGAGAGGTAGAAGCGGATGTGGCAGTCGAACAATTTACGGAAAAATGGCTTTTTGTACCCCTTACGGTTACCCATGTGTCCGATAGTCTGAAGTTTTTTCCAGACAGGGTCAAACTTACTTGCGTGGTTGGACTGAGCAGGTACAATGATCTTGATCCGGACGATTTTACCCTGCTGGCCGACTTAAAAGACGTATCTACCTCGAGGGGCGCCAATACGGTGCCTATTGTACTGGCTCGCCAGCCCTATTTCGTTCGCAATGTGTATTTTACCCCTCAATCGGTAGAATTTTTTATCCTGAAGTAAAGTCGCTATCTTGTACCTGTAAAACCGGCAATTTTGATTACCCAAAAAAGCGTACAGGAAATATTGGATACCGCCAGAGTAGAAGACGTGATCCAGGATTTTGTCAACCTGCGCAGGCGGGGGGTCAACCTCATCGGCAATTGCCCTTTTCATCACGAAAAAACGCCTTCTTTTATCGTTTCTCCGGCTAAAAACATCTACAAGTGTTTTGGCTGCGGCCGTGCCGGCAATGCCGTTCAGTTTTTAATGGACCACGAGCACTTTACTTTTCCCGAAGCGTTGCGCTATCTGGCCAAAAAATATAATCTGGAGGTAGAGGAAATTGTACCTTCGGCTGAACAAGAAGAAGCCCAACAATACCACGAAAGTCTTTTTATCGTCAATCAATACGCCCAGCAATTCTTCCAGAATCAACTCTTTGACACTCCGACGGGAAAAAGTGTGGGTCTTGGCTATTTTAAAGAACGCGGTTTTCTGGAGGATACCGTGCGCAAGTTTGGACTGGGCTTTGCCCCCGATCAAAAAGACGTTTTTACTTCGAAAGCGGTTAGCGAAGGCTATAGTATTGAATTGCTGCGCAAACTGGGGCTTACCACGCAATTTGACCGCGATTTTTTTCGCAACAGGGTGATGTTTACCATCCACAACCTGTCGGGCAAACCCGTAGCTTTTGCCGGGCGTATTATGATAAAAGACGCCAAAGCGCCTAAGTATATCAACTCGCCCGAAACGGATATTTATTCCAAAAGCAAGGTTCTGTACGGCGCTTTTTTTGCCAAACAAGCTATCCGAAAAGCCGATGAATGCATTCTCGTTGAAGGCTATACGGATGTAATCTCCCTGCATCAATCCGGCATCGAAAACGTGGTGGCCTCATCCGGCACCTCGCTAACTGTTGACCAGATCAGGTTGATCAAGCGCTATACGCCCAATGTCAAGGTGTTGTTCGACGGCGACAGCGCCGGTATTAAAGCGGCATTGCGCGGCATCGATATGCTGTTGGAACAGGATGTGAATGTGCGTATCGTGTTGCTACCCGACGGAGAAGACCCCGATTCTTACCTGCGAAAGGTGGGCATTACGGCGTTCCAAACTTACCTGCAACAAGCGGCCAAGGACTTTATCCTGTTTAAAGCCGATTTGCTGTTGAAGGAAGCCGGCAATGAGCCCATTAAGCGCACGGAGTTGCTCAAGGATATTATTGAGAGCATCAGCAAGATACCCGATCCGCTCAAACGGGCGATGTATGTCAAAGAATGTGCCCGGCTATTTGAGGTTGATGAATCTATTTTGGTGCAGGAGTCTAATAAACTACTCACTAAGTCGATGGCCCGTAGCCGCCAGCAACAGGAGGCCCAGCAACCCCAAAAGGAACCGGATTCAACTACTCCGACTACCCAGGCAAGGCCCTCTATAGGCCACGAATTCAGAGAGATCGATCTGATCCGGGTACTGATCAATTACGGCGGAGAGTGGTACGACGAGGAAGAGAAAATCAGCGTGGCGGCTTTTGTTATCCAAAATATTGAAGATGTGATGGACGAGTTCGACCACGCATTGTATCGCAGGGTTGCCGAGGAGTGCCAGCGTTTGATTATGGCTCAGCAACCGGTTAATCAGGCCGTTTTTTTGAACCATTCCGATGAGGAAATCCGCAAGCTGGCCATGAATCTGGCTACTTCGCCCTATGAGTATAGCGGCAATTGGGCCGACCGCTGGGAGATTTTTTTATCACAAAAAATGCCCGATGAAAATTTTGTGAAGGATAGCGAACAGGCGCTGCGCTTGTTTCGTTTTCACAAAATTCTACGGTTGTGCGAAAAAACGCAACGCCAGATCGAACAACTCCAGTCGCAGCAACTGTGGGACCAGGCCATAGCCCATTTAAAAGTGAAATTGCGCCTGGATTCGGTAAAAAGGGAATTGGCAGGTCAACTGGGCATTGTAGTTGCGAAGTAAGCTGTTTTAGTTTGTAATTCCGGCGTATACAAGCAGTTTCAATTCCTGTGGGGTAATATTGATCGCATTCACAAAACCGGTTCGCAAGTCGGTGAGCGTCCTGGCTCCGTCGTACAGCCGAATAATTTCGTGGCGTACAATTTTTCGACTCTCATCGTCCGGGGTATTTATCGCAACACTTACCGGCAAGGGGTGCTGGTGTGACAAATAAAACAAGTGGATACCTGCCTCCCCCGAAAGTAGATGAAGCAAACCGTAACTTTCCACTATAATGATCCCTTCTTTTTCTTTGCGCTGGTACTGGATGTCGAGCAAACGCAGTAGCGCCTCGTATTTATCCATCAAATAGGCGATCTCACTAGCGCCGAGGTCGGTGATGCACGACCGGAATTGTAAGGCTATGCGATCTACCCGACGCTGAAAGAAGCCTTCGCTGGCTGTTTGTACGTAGGCAACGTCGAGAAAATCGCTCATCATGGCCGATTGAATACCGTCAAATTGGACCGCCCCATATTGGTATTGGTCATTTAATTCTTTGAGGGAATCGCGTTGAAAGAGCCAATCAACGAGGTGGTTGCGGGAGCCCAAAGAGCCGGTTTTCAGCCGCAGCGGCGCTGCCCGCAGGGCATCCGAAATACTTAACACTCTATTATTCAGGCGTTCTTCTAATTCTGAAAGGCGATTTTTAAAATGAAAATACTGCCAGTCTACTTCGCCTTCTCCCGTCACGATCCGGTCTTGATTATGCGCTTCCGAACTGCGGATTTTGGACGTTAGTCGTTTTATTTTTTGGAGCAACTGCGAATAAAATTCTTTTTCTTGCTTGTAATCAGGCAGTTGAGGCAACCAGGCATGTTTGTTGGCGGCGACGAAACCGAGCGAAGTGATGCGGGGAATGAGCCGGTCGCCTTCCAGTCCGATATCAAGCAGAATGGGCTGATGCGTATTAGAAGCCAGCAATTGCTCGGCTGAGAGGGTGGTCAAGTCGCTTTCTATTTGGCGTCTAAGAGCCCTGCCGCCTTGCCGCGAGTCAAACCCACGACTAGCCACCCAGTCGAGCGCCTCTTTGGAGATATTGAGCATGGTGGTGCGCCGCACAAAGCCGTCGCGCTGCAGCAATTCCTGGATTTGCATACGCGCAATGCCTTGAATATGATCTAATTGCAGCGAATTAAAAATGATGATGTCGTCGAGGCGGTTGACAAATTCGGGGCGAAAAGCACGTTCTACGGCCTTGTGGTAGATAGAGGCCGTGTCAGGCGCAGAGGAGAAAGAGATGTGGGAGGTAATCTCGCCTGCGCCCAGGTTGGATGTCATTAGAATGATGAGATTGCTAAAATCAATTGTTCGGCCTTGGCTGTCGGTGAGTCTGGCATCATCGAGTACCTGCAGCAGCAGATCGCGTACTCTGGGATGGGCTTTTTCTATTTCATCGAATAATAGCACTCCAAATGGGCGGTACTTTATTTGTCCGGTAAGCAGGCCTTCCGGATTGTGAAAGTCGCCTGTCAAACGACTGACGGCTGCCGGGTCGCTGTATTCGTTCATGTCGAAACGCAGGAGAGCGCCGTCGTGGCCGAATAAATAACGGCTGAGCACCTTGGCCGCCTGGGTTTTTCCTACGCCTGTAGGGCCCACAAACAGCAGGGTAGAAATGGGGCGGGTATTGTCGTTGAGTTTGGCTTTGGCAAGGTGTATAATATTGGCAAGTGCTGTCACTGCCTGTGGCTGTCCCACCAGTTCGCGTTCGAGCAGATTACTCACTTCCCCTTGTTCCAGTATTTGTCCGGGGTCGAGAAACGATTCTTCTAACCCGCTGTATGCCTTAAAAGCGGAGCGGACCTCGTCGGCGTCCACGTTGCGAAAGGGGTATTGGTCGGAAATAGACTGCAAAAAAGTTGCCACCCCGCCGGGCAGCGGTTTGTTTCGCAAAAACCTTCGGTGAAAATTGAGCAATTCCTGGATGGCCTGCATGCTGAATATAGTGCCATTGGTTTGCTCTAGCCTCCGGCGGAAAGCCAGGATCATGGAAACGGCAGTGATGTAGTCGGGTTCTTCCAGCGTCATTACCTGGAACAGGTCGCAAAAGCGTTGATCTTTTTCCTGCATGATACCCCATTCGCCCGGCGTGGCGACCAGAATCAATTGCAGGCGGCGTTTTTCGAGGTAGGGCCTGATGGCATCGCTCAGCGTCATTTGGTTGTTCGACGATTTGCCGATGCGCAGCAGTGCTACAGGGTTGTCGATGAATAATTTATCGCTGTGACCGGCTTCTTCTTCCGGTTGTTCTACGTATTGGAGGATAGCTTCGAGGCGGCGCTGCCACATGCCCACATAACTCATACCAGAGACGATCCTGTTGGGGTCGAGATGCCAGATGCGCTGTATGTAGGGGATGTTGTTTGTTTCAGCCCATTTCTGGTACCTCCACAGGGCTTCGTGCAGCAAAGTATGCCTGCCTACGCCTTCAGGGCCGACAATTGCCACAGGGGTTTTACTTTCTTTGAAAAGCAAGTGGTACAGTGCGGCAACCTTTGCGTCTCTGAAATACCCCCTGTTGAGCTCTGAAGGGTAACGGGCATTGAGTTCCTGGGCTGTTTTGTCCAATTCGGTAGCGCCGTCAAAAGCGCTGATTTCGCGCAAGCGGGCAAAAAAATCAGCCTGGGTGGAGCGATTGAATTTAAAGGGCAAATCCTGGATGCGTATGGTCATCGACACGCTTGAAATCCATTCTTTTTTCTTGGCATAATAAGTTTCCGGCTGAAAACCGTCTTCTTCTTCTTCTTTTAAAGCTGCCAGCGCTTTTTTTACGGCTTTGGCAATCTGAGTCGATTTGTCGTTGTCAGGGTCAATGATGAACATATAGTTCTGCAGAGCCGGCAAACAGGCAAAGAGCAGTTGTTGTACGGAAAAAAAGATGACATTAAAAGGCCCGTTAACTTCTTTTCCTCCGATAGTGGCCGTCACGCGATGCTGTTCCTGTTGAATGGCCGGGTGAAACATAAGCCATAAAAGCAGTTCAGAATTGTTTTGATGAAGAATAAATCCTTTGAATAGTTGCCTTACTTCCTTGCGGAATAATGACATAGCCTGCTCATACTGCCTGTTGATAATGAGCGGTTGGGGTAAAAATAACGGCCTGACTGCGTAATGTGCGCCGCCTTCTACAGAGACATGTTGCACTAATACGGGGAAATAGAGCTTTGCAAAAGCCATCTGGTTGCTTTTATTGCGAGGTCCGACACAAGATAATTACATTTTTTGCAACATGGATAGCTTATGCCTCGTTACAGGAACGGAATGCGAACTTGTAGCTACCCTAAACATGGTAGATTTCATTCTTGCGCAATTCAAATTTTTTCTTCTATCTCTTTTATTTAGAGAAATTGTATAAATTTCAGCAGGAAATAAGCTATTAGCTATCAGCAGTCGGCTATCAGTAATTAGCTTTATCCTATTATTAACCGCCAAATGGCAATGGAAGACGGCTACGAACACACAAATACTAAACGGTTTAAATTCCGCGAGTTGAAGGCTTATGCTTCAACCGAGTGGCTGGCTGATAATAAGAAGAAGTACAGGCAGGTATTTGACAGGCACGAAACATCATATATCTACGCAGAACTTTCCTTTTACAATAAATTATTTGATGTAGACGACTGGGATATTGACGTCGAATTGCGATGCTTTTCCTTAAAAAAAGGGCGCAAGCAATTGTGTGCTTTGCCTTTTCGCCGTAAAGTGAGTCAATACGACCAGATAGTATACATCAGAGAAGGCTGGGGCAATGAAACCGAAGGCGCTTTTTGGAAAAAAGGCACCTACTGCTGGGAAGCCTGGATGGAAGACGAAAAGGTAGCTACCAAATATTTTTATGTAGAAGACGCGGGAAAAGACGTTTTGCCCGACGAAAACCCTTACCTGGAAGTCATGTCGCTGCGCTTGTACGAAGGGCCTTTTGACGACGTTCCTGAAGAAGACAGAATTTATTACAAGCGTTTCAGCAGCGAAGAAACCCGCTATATCTATGTGGAAATCGTGTTGCGCAATCTGTTTTCTGCAAAAGATTGGCAATGCGAGTTATTTGCCAAATTTTATAATAATGCACGCGAATTAAAAGGACAGGTAATCCGGCTCCAGCGCATTGAAAAACGCGAGGATATTATCAAGATTACGGCCGGCTGGGGCTCTAATGTGAAGGGATCCTGGCGCAAAGACCATTATTCGGCTGAATTGGTTTTTTTAGACCGGCTTATTGCGGTTATCCCTTTTAGTGTGGAAGAAGAATTTGAGGAAGGCATTGCGGGAGTGCTACTTCCCGGCAAGCAGATGCCGGTTATCCTGGCGCCAGAGGAAGACGCTCGGCAAACTTTCGAGGAGGTGATGGAACGCCTCGACGCCCTCATCGGCCTCAACGATATCAAAACGCAGGTGCGAAACCATGCCAAATACATCCAGTTCCTGCAATTGCGCAAAGAGAAAGGCTTTGAAGAAAAAGACGAGATAAACGTGCACTCCGTTTTTATCGGCAATCCCGGTACCGGCAAAACAACGGTAGCAGGTATGATGGGCAAACTTTATAAAAAAATGGGTTTGCTTACGAAAGGGCACGTTCACGAGGTGGACAGGGTTGATCTCGTTGGCGAATATATCGGACAAACCGCACCCAAGGTGAAAGACGCCATTGAAAAGGCCCGGGGCGGCGTCTTGTTTATCGATGAAGCATATGCCCTGGCGCGTTCTAATGACGACACCAAGGATTTTGGCCGCGAGGTGATCGAGATCCTGGTAAAAGAAATGTCGAACGGCGCCGGCGACCTGGCTGTGATCGTGGCGGGATATCCCAAAGAGATGCGGCATTTTCTGGATTCTAACCCTGGGCTCAAATCCCGCTTTAAGTTGTATTTTGAATTTACCGATTATTTGCCCCAGGAGCTTTCTCAAATTGTTGCGTATGTGTGCCGGGAAAAAGGTGTAGTGCTGACCGAATCCGCACGCGCAAAAATTGACGAAATTATTGTGGAAGCCTACCGGCGCAGAGACCGCACTTTTGGTAACGCCAGGTTTGTCTACGATCTCATTGAAAAGGCCAAAATCAACCTGGGGCTTCGGGCTATGTCGACTGAAAACCCCAAAATACTCGAGAAAGAACAGTTGTCGGTAGTCGAACTGGAAGATGTCAACCGCATTGATATCAAGATGCGCCGCGAATTACCCGAAATCCCCGTGGACGAGGAATTCCTGCGGCAATCGCTCGACGAACTCAACCGGCTTATCGGTATGGACAAAGTTAAAGCGCAGATCAACGAACTCGTCAGGTTGGTGCGCTTTTACCGGGAGACCAGAAAGGACGTGCTCAATAGCTTCTACCTTCACACCGTTTTTGTGGGAAATCCAGGCACAGGCAAAACGACGGTGGCCCGTATTCTGACCAAAATATACAAAGCGCTCGGCGTACTTGAACGCGGCCATATGGTAGAAACTGACAGACAGGGCCTGGTAGCTGGTTATGTGGGCCAAACGGCTATTAAGACGGCTGAAAAGATCGAGGAAGCTATGGGCGGCGTGCTTTTTATCGACGAGGCGTACGCGCTTTCACAGCACACAGGCGGACCTCACGGCGATTTTGGCAACGAAACCATTCAGACGCTGCTTAAAAGGATGGAAGACAATCGCGGCAACTTTTTTGTTTTTGTGGCCGGCTATCCCGACAATATGGAAGCTTTCCTGAAAGCCAACCCGGGGCTGAGTTCGCGCTTTGACAAGGTGCTGCGCTTTGACGATTATGTGCCGGAAGAATTGTTGCAAATTTCACTGCAAATGCTTTCTGAGGAAGGCCTGGTGTCTACGCCCGATGCCGAAGTACATCTGCGCAATTATCTGGATTACATCCACGAGTAC
>JAEUUQ010000267.1 GCA_016787505.1 Saprospiraceae bacterium
TGTTCAAAAAGCGGTGGATGGCATCTCTTTCCAGGCGTTTGAAGGGGAGGTGCTGGGATTTCTGGGCCCTAACGGCGCAGGCAAAACCACCACTATGAAAATTTTGACCTGCTTTATTCCGCCTACTTCCGGCTCTGCCGAAGTATGCGGCTACGACGTGCTACAGCAACCGATGGAAGTGCGCCGGCTCATCGGTTATTTGCCCGAACACAATCCGCTTTACAAAGACATGTACGTGCGGGAATACCTCGCCTTTATTGCAGGTATTCACCACATTCCCCAGGCAAGCCGCCGCATCGCCCAGATGATAGAAATGACCGGCCTGGGGCGCGAGCAACGCAAACCCATCGGCGCCTTGTCGAAAGGCTACCGGCAAAGGGTAGGGCTGGCCCAGGCTATGCTCCACGACCCCAAGGTACTCATCCTCGATGAACCTACCAGCGGGCTCGACCCTAACCAACTCGCCGAAATTCGCAGCCTGATAAAGGAATTGGGAAAGGAAAAAACGGTGATTTTTTCTACCCATATCATGCAGGAAGTGCAAGCCATCTGCGATAGGGTGCTTATTATCAACCGCGGCAGGATTGTAGCCGACGACCCCATTGAACAACTTCAAAACCGCATCCAGGGTGAAACGGCGGTTACGGTGCAGTTTAAACAAGAAGTCACCAAAGACAACTTGTCTAAAATAAAAAACGTGCGTCAGGTGGTCGACCTGGGCAAAAACCGCTGGCAACTCAAGGCAGGACTTCGGCAGGATATCAGAGAAGAGGTCTTTAATTATGCTGTCGCAAATAAACTGACCTTGCTCGAAATGCATAAAGAAGATATTAGTGTAGAAGAAGTCTTCAGAAAACTCACGGTGTAAGCATCTGCTATGGGGTACAAATTGTTATATGTATGTAAATTGTTATTGGCTTTAACCTGCATAGCCATAGGGGAGGGGAGTGCCGCCGCTCAATCCGACTCCGTTGCCGTTACGCCCAAGTTTTCTTTTGCCGACGGTATTTATCTGTCCTTTGACGACTTCAAGCGCAATAAACCCGCATTTGCCTGGACCGACCTGGAAGGCAAAGTAGTCTCCAATGAGAAGACCTACATTACAAAAATTGAACAATTGGCGTTAAAAAACAGGCAGGGTAAGGTGCTTTCCCCCGCCGATATTTGGGGGGTATGCATCGATGGCTTGCCTTATATTAAAGTTTTGACCGGCGAAGAAGACAAGTATTTTGCTACTTTTGCGGGCCTGCGTGTAAAAGGACGCATCAATTATTTTTCGTACGAAGCTGATTCGGTTCGCCTGGTGGAAATAGCGGCTTACAACCCTGTCAACGGCCTACCATTCCGCAAAGGACGTATCAAAAAAACGGAGCAAATCGGGATGAAAAAGCTGCTCCACTGGGATACTGGTGAAATAGTAGACCTCACCCTGGAAAATGCCTTGAAATGGATAACCGACGATCCTCAGCTTTACAATACCCTGGCCGCATTGCCCGAAGCGGAGGCCGAACAAAAAATGCTGAAAAGCCTGATGATTTACAACGATAGAAACCTTGTTTACCTGATCAAGTAATGATAATCATGAACCGAAGTGTGATAATGATTGGATTGTTTGCCCTGGCAGCCTGCTGGATGGCCGGGTGTGCCGGCGAAGCAGCCGAAGCCCAAAAAGTGCAAAACCCGGAATGCGATTCTATGGCCGTCGTCATCCAAAAAAACTGGACGCCGGCCAGGGATTACAGCGAATTGGAATCTCCGATGTACAATACGAAAGTCGCCTTTTATGAGAAATTTAAAGGCTTTTTTGGCAGTACGTGTATGGAGGGTAAATCGCAAGAGGAGATTACCAAGCTGCTTGGCAGGCCCAGTTTTGTGATGCCTGCCGAGGTAAACCCCCAGGATACGGTGCAAAAACCGGCTTTTTGCTACCAGGTAGTAGTTACCGATATCAAATCGCATTATATGATCTGCGCCCTGATGGACAAAGACAAAAAAACGCTGAAGCAGTTTGTCTATGCCAACGCCAGCGGCACCGTTAAATAGGTCTTCAACCCAACGTTTCAACGTTGGGCGAAGGGATAGCATGAAAACGCAATTATGTCAAGCATCTATTGGAAAGAGATCAATTCTTTTTTTAGCTCGTTGATCGGCTACATCGTCATTGGTGTATTCCTGGTTGTATTGGGATTGGTGATGTTTGTCTTTCCCGATTCCAGTCTGCTGGATTTTAATTACGCTACGCTCGACCAGTTGTTCCAGGTAGCGCCGATGATCTTCCTTTTTCTAATACCTGCGATTACGATGCGGTCGTTTGCCGAAGAGCAGCAGACAGGCACTATCGAGCTGCTGGTAACCCGGCCATTGAGCGACCTGGCAATTGTAGCCGGCAAACTGCTGGCCAGCCTTACGCTTGTGATTTTTGCCTTGCTGCCTACGCTGCTGTATTATTACACGGTATACCAATTGGGATCGCCCAAAGGCAACCTGGATTCAGGAGCTATTGCCGGGTCTTATATCGGGCTTGTCTGCCTGGCGAGCGTTTTTGTGGCCATAGGACTTTTTGCTTCTTCGCTTGCCAACAACCAGATCATTGCGTTTGTATCGGCCACCTTTTTGTGTTTTTTGTTTTACTACGGCTTTGACTATTTCAGCAGGCTGCCGGTTTTTGTGGGCAAAGTAGACGATCTGGTGCAAATGCTGGGCATCGATTATCACTACCAGTCTATCAGCAGGGGCCTTATCGACAGCAGGGATCTGGTGTATTTCTTTTCGCTGGTAGCGCTGTTCATCGCCCTTACGCTCGTGTCGCTGGGCCGCCGTAAATGGTAACCTGATGAAGATAAAAATCTGGGGCTGAAGCCCAGACTCTTCCCGGCTTGTTTCAAACCTGGGCTTCAGCCCAGGTACAACACATGAAGATGAAGTGGAAATCAAATAATAGAAAATCACAATCCTTACTGCAACTGGCCTTGTTTGCGGGTATCCTGCTGTTTGTCAATATCCTCGCCAATGTGCGTATCGGCAGTGTCGCCCTTTATAACTATCTGGACCTTACCGAAGAAAAGCGATTTACGCTCACTAATGCCACCCGTTCCCTGCTTGGCAAACTGGATGAGGTGGTATACGTTAATGTGATGCTCGAAGGCGATTTCCCTGCCGGCTTTAAGCGCGTTCAGACGGCAACCAGGGAAATCCTTGATGATTTTCGATCGGAATCGGGGTATATCGAATACGGCTTTGAAGATCCTGCTCCCGATAACCTTTCAGTAAAAGAGATCAACGCCCGCCGAAAACAACTGTCTGACGAAGGTATTATCCCGGTTAACCTGCGCGTAAAAAGCAAAGACGGCACCTCGGAGCAACTCATTTATCCCTATGCGGTTATCTTTTACAAAGGCAGGCAACACGTAATCAATTTACTCGAAAATGAAATCCCGGGGGTGCCCAAAGAGGTGATCCTCAATAATTCGATAGGCCTGTTGGAATATAAGCTGGCCAATGCTATCCAAAAACTGCAAAGCGCGCAGCGACCTGTGGTGATGTATACCACCGGCCACGGCGAATTGCAGGAACTGGAGACCGCCGATCTCGACAAAAACCTTCGCCAGTTCTATGAGGTGGGGCGCATTCATCTCGATAGCGTGGTTAGTATAGGCACGGAAGCCGCTGCACTGATCATCGCCAAACCCCGCTACGCTTTTTCTGAAAAGGACAATTTCAAGTTAGACCAATACGTGATGAACGGCGGCAAGGTACTGTGGTTGCTCGATTGGCTGCGCGTCGACCTGGATAGCCTTCGCGGACGGGAGCAGTATTTTCCTACGGAATATCCCCTCAACCTGGGAGATCTGCTCTTTAATTACGGCGTACGTATACAGCCCAACCTGGTACTCGATTACCAATGTTCAAGAATTCCGCTAGCTACCGGTTTTGCCGGTAATGCCCCCCAGTTCGATTATTTTAAATATCCCTATCACGTAGTAGTAACCCCCAACTCCAAACACCCGGTGGCAAAAAACATGGGCGCCCTCAATTTATTGTATCCCCATACGATCGATACGTCTGTTGAACCCAAAACACCCATACAAAAAACGGTGTTGTTGACCTCTTCGAATAATTCGATGTTTCAATACCTGCCGATAGGCATGGATTTTGAGTTTTTGCGGTACGACCTGCAGCCCGAAAAGTTTGACAAGGGCCCTCAACCGCTGGCCGTATTGCTGGAGGGCGAATTTCCATCGATGTACGAAAACCGCGTGTCGGCTGAAATGCTGGCCAACCTGCAAAAGCTGAAAATGGAATACAAAGCCTTGAGCGCGCCCACGCGAATGATTGTGGTTTCTGACGGCGATATCGCCAGAAACAAAGTAAATTGGCGCGACGAGTCGTTCAGCCCGCTTGGCTATAATGAATTTGAGAAATACCAGTTTGCCAATAAAGATTTTCTCATCAATGCCATAGAGTACCTCCTCGACGAAAACGGGGTGATCGAAGCCCGGGGGAAAGAAGTAAAATTGAGGTTGCTGGATACGGCGAAAGCTTCAGCCGAAAAAACTAAATGGCAGGTTGTTAATATTTTGGTCCCATTAGTGTTTATGGGTCTTTTTGGCGTATTTTACCACTGGAGAAGAAAGCGCAAGTACGCAAAATAGATAAAGCTATGAATAGAACTTTGTTACTGTTTATCGCCTTCCTTATCCTTGGAGCAGGCGTGGTAGCCTGGTATCTTTCCAGGCAAGACGATAAAACCTCTTTGCTGGCTGCCGAACGCAGCTTCGCAGTAAAAGACACCGCCGGCATCTACCGCATTTTTATTGCCGACCGCAAGGGCGGCCAAACCAATTTGGAGCGTAAAAACGGCTATTGGCTGTTTGATGGCAAATACAAGGCCCGTCCTACTGCGGTAAACAACCTGCTGGATGCCATCAGCCGAACGGAAGTGAAGTACAAGCCACCCCGCGCCGCCGTGCCCGCTATGGTGAAAAGTCTGGCTACTGAAGGCCTTAAAGTTGAGCTATACGACAAGCGCGGCGATTTGATCAAGTCGTTTTATGTGGGCGGCGCTACCAGCGACGAGCGGGGCACGTACATGATGAATGCCGATGCCGAA
>JAEUUQ010000455.1 GCA_016787505.1 Saprospiraceae bacterium
CGGCTTCCGCACTTCGCACGAGGTGAATAAGATTTACCTGCTATCGGATGAAGATATCCGGGCTATGATGGACGACGAACTGGTCTTCGCCCACCGCAGCCGCGCTATGAACCCCGATAATCCATTTATCCGTGGCACAGCGCAAAATCCCGATGTGTACTTCCAGGGCCGCGAAACGGTGAACCCCTTCTACGACAAAACTCCCGAGATCGTTCAGGCGCAAATGGACAAGTTTGCCCAACTCACCGGACGAGCATACCGACTCTTCGACTATACAGGCGCCCCCGATGCCGAGCGCGTCATTGTGATTATGGGTTCCGGCGGAGAAACCGCCACAGAGACGGCCGAGGCACTCGCAGCCAAAGGCGAAAACGTGGGCGTACTGCAAGTCCGCCTCTATCGCCCGTTCTCCTGGTCGCATTTTGTGGCCGCCCTGCCGAAAACCGTGCAAACCATTGCCGTACTCGACCGCACCAAGGAACCCGGCGCCTCTGGCGAACCGATGTACCAGGATGCCGTTACCGCCTGTATGGAAGCCTTCAACAACGGCGCCCTCGACAAGATGCCCCGCATCGTCGGCGGCCGCTTCGGCCTCTCCTCTAAAGAATTTACTCCCGCCATGGTGAAGGGCGTGTTTGACGAAATATCGAAAAAACAACCCAAAAACCACTTTATGGTGGGCATCGTAGACGACGTAACGTTTAACAGCATCGAGTACGATACCAAATTCAAACTCGACGAATCAGAATGGCGGCAAGCCCTGTTTTTCGGCCTTGGAGCCGACGGCACCGTTGGCGCCAACAAAAATAGTATTAAAATTATCGGCGAAAACACCCCGTTGCACGGGCAGGGTTATTTTGTGTACGACTCCAAAAAGTCGGGCGCCCGCACGGTTTCCCACCTGCGTTTTGGGCCCAAACCCATCCGCGCGCCCTATCTGATCATGGAGGCCGACTTCCTGGCCTGCCACCAGTTCAACTTCCTGGAACACGTCGAGATGCTCAATTTTGCCAAAACCGGCGCAATATTCCTGCTCAACAGCCCCTACGGCCCGGACGAAGTGTGGGATCAATTGCCCAAACACGTGCAAAAGGATATTATCGGCAAAAAGCTGTCCCTCTATGTAATCGACGCCACCTCGGTAGCCCGCGATAGCGGCATGGGTACGCGTATCAATACGATCATGCAGACCTGCTTTTTCGCACTTTCCGGCGTTTTGCCCCGCGAAGAAGCCATCGCGCAGATCAAAAAGGCTATTGAAAAGACCTACGCCAAAAAAGGGCCGGTAGTGGTGCAGAAAAACTTCGAGGCGGTCGATGCTACGCTGGCCCACCTACACGAAGTGAAAGTACCCAGCCGCCTCAGCGGCGTAGAAATCGCCGAGGGCCTCGTACCCGCCGATGCGCCCCTTTTTGTAAGAGAAGTCACGTCGGTGATGATGGCCGGCCACGGCGACGACCTGCCCATTAGCGCCATGCCTATCGACGGCACCTTCCCCAGCGCAACGACGAAATACGAAAAGCGGAATATCTCCGACCTCGTACCGCTCTGGGAACCCGACACTTGCATACAGTGCGGCAACTGTAGCTTCGTATGCCCCCACAGCGTGATACGCTCGAAGTATTACCACGAAGACTACCTCGAAAACGCCCCCATCGGCTTTAAATCGGCGCCGATCAACGCAAGAGGTTTCCCCGAAACGAAATTTACACTCGAAATATCGGTAGAAGATTGCACCGGCTGTACGCTCTGCGTAGAAGTCTGCCCGGTCACCGACCCGGCCGACCGCACGCGCAAGGCCATCAACATGACCTCCAAGTCGCCGATACTCGAACAGTCGAGGGCTAATTTTGAATTTTTTGAAGAAAAAATACCGGTCAACGACCGCGACAAGGTCAATTTCACCACCGTGCACGGCATCCAGTTCCTGGAGCCCCTTTTCGAATACTCCGGCGCCTGCTCGGGTTGCGGCGAAACGCCCTATGTAAGGCTGCTCACGCAATTGTTTGGCGACAGGTTACTGGTGGCCAACGCCACGGGCTGTTCGTCGATCTACGGCGGCAACCTGCCTACTACGCCCTGGGCGGTGAATAAACAAGGCAAAGGCCCGGCCTGGTCGAACTCCCTGTTTGAAGACAACGCCGAATTCGGCCTCGGTATGCGCATCAGCGCCGACCAGCACACGGCCCAGGCCCGCGAATTGCTCAAGCAGCTCGAACCGCAGGTTGGCGGCGAACTCGTGCAATCCCTGCTTGAAGCCTCCCAACAGGTAGAGTCGGAAATCGTGCGCCAACGCGCCAACGTTGACAAACTCAAACAACGCCTTCAGGAATTAAATACCCCCGATGCACGCTACCTGCTTTCGCTTGCCGACCTCTTCGTCAGGCGCAGCGTATGGCTCGTAGGTGGCGACGGCTGGGCCTACGACATCGGCTACGGCGGACTCGACCACGTGCTGGCCAGCGGCCGCAACGTAAATGTGCTGGTACTCGACACCGAAGTATATTCGAATACCGGCGGACAAAGCTCTAAAGCGACCTCCATAGCGGCTACTGCCAAATTTGCCGCCGGCGGCAAGCGCGTAGGCAAGAAAAACCTGGGCTTGCAAGCCATCTCTTACGGCAACGTATACGTGGCGCAGGTAGCCATGGGCGGCAATCCGCAGCAGACCTTGCTGGCCATGCGCGAAGCGGAAGCCTACGACGGTCCCTCGCTCATCCTGGCTTATTCGCACTGTATTGCCCACGGCATCGACATGGAAAAAGGATTGGACCAGCAAAAACTGGCCGTAGACTCCGGCTACTGGCCGCTGTATCGCTACAATCCCATTTTGCGCAAAAACAACCAGAATCCCTTTGTACTCGATTCGCCGCGGCCAACAGTTCCGCTACGTGAATTCGCCTACAACGAAGTGCGCTACAAAGTATTGACGATGACCAATCCCGAAGAGGCTGAACGCTTGATGAAGCTGGCCCAGGAGAGTGTCAACCTGCGCTGGAAGAACTATGAAGATATGGCCAGCTACGGCGCCAGTTCGTTCGAGCCGATAGCTTAGAATGAGGGAGTGAGGGAGTGAGGGTGAGAATGTAGCGTGAGCGTTTACCGCTCACCAAACCCTTTGTTTCAATGAAAAACATGAAATTATGATAGATCTTAGGACCACATATATGGGATTGACGCTGAAATCGCCTGTCGTCGTGTCAGCGTGCACCCTTTCGGAACAGGTAAGTCACATCGCGCACATGGAAGACGCCGGCGCCGGGGCAGTAGTACTTTTTTCGCTGTTTGAAGAACAGATCAGAAAAGAAGCCAAGCAGTTCGAAGCCCTGATGAGCGCCACCACCAACGTGTTTGCCGAGGCCTCGGATTATTTCCCCGACCTCACGGATTACCACGTGGGCACTTCGCAATACCTCGAATTGATCAGGCAGGCCAAAGAACGCGTGGATATCCCTATCATCGGCAGCCTCAACGGTATCACCAGCGAAGGGTGGATAGAATACGCCCAGCAGATGGAGCAAGCCGGCGCCGATGGCATTGAAATCAACGTATTTTATATCCCCGCCGACCTGCGCCTCACCAGCGAAGAAGTGGAGCAACGCTACCTCGATATCATCCGCACAGTAAAGCAGACGGTGAAAATCCCGGTGGCCGTCAAGCTGAACCCCTACTTCAGTGCGATGGGCAATATGGCCAGGCGAATGGAAGACGCCGGCGCCGACGCGTTGGTGTTGTTCAACCGCTTTTATCAGCCCGATTTCGATATCTATGGGCTTAAGGTGCTTCCCAACCTCCATTACAGCGAATCCAACGAGATCAGGTTGCCCCTGCTTTGGATTGCGGTGCTGTACGGTCAGCTGAAAACTTCACTGGCTGCTACTACCGGCGTACAAGGCGCCCGCGAGGTCATCAAATATCTGCTGGCCGGCGCCGATGTAGCTATGACTGCCTCCGCCCTCTACAAACACGGCATCGGATACCTGCGCACCATCAACAGCGAACTCGAAGCGTGGATGTTTAATATGGGATTTAATAGCATCGATGCTTTCAAAGGCGCTATGAGTCAGCGTAACATCTCCGATCCGACTGCTTATGAAAGGGCTAATTATATCCGGATTTTGGAGAATGCGAAATAGGGGAGCCCTCAGTCCGGCTTCCAATTGGTTTGTATGATGCCCTTATTTTGCATAAACAAGAGCATTCCTTTGACCGTATCTTCCAAACTGGGGTCAGGCAGGCAAGCAGCTGATTTATTTTTGGCGTTTAAGTAATTGTCGTTGTTGTACAATTTGAATTCCATGGAGGAGATGTTGTCAATAGACCGAACCAAAAAGTCCAATAGTGGAAATAGTAAATCTTCTTTTTTACAGCGCGCTACCACCTCCGGTACAAATTGCTTCAAATTAAACTCCTGCATTGGTTTACCTGTGCATTGCTGGATGATACCCATGATATCCATCATATTGGAGTAATTATCGCGGGTCATGTGGAAAGTTTTTTGGATCGTATCCTCCATATTAGACACGGCCACGATATTGTTGGCCGTCACATCAACAGGGGTAAAACTTACCTGGTTATGCGTATTTACACTAATTCCGTGGTTGATCATAAAAGCAATCAGCCGGATGGAGATGTCAAAATTATTTCCTTTGCCTGAAGCAGAAGGCGTGATAAGCGCCGGCCTGAAAATCCGCCCTTTGAGTCCTTGCTCCATGGCTTTGACGATGAGTTGCTCTGACACCCATTTCGTTTGACTATAGCCAAAATCCAGGAGATCCATATTTTCGCAAAAGTCCGTTTCAAAAAGAATGTCCTTAACTGCCCAGCCAAAGACAAAAGTAGTTGAGACATGGTTCAACACCTTGGGATTGCCCTCCAACGCAAAGCGGATGGTTTCGTTGGTGCCCAAGACGTTGGTTTCCCGCATCCGTTCGTAGTTGAAGAGATAATTCACCATAGCGCCGTTGTTGTAGATGGTATGGATTTTTTTTGACAGATCCTTCCACACCTCCGGGCGAAGCCCCATATTCTTTTGGCTCAGATCTCCCGGCACGGCAACTACTCTTGTATTGATAAGCTCGGCGAGGTTTGCATCATAGATCCCCGACATCTCCATTCCTTCTATGAGCTTTTTTTTGCCGGCAGCCTCATCAGCCGCGCGGATCAATACATAAATAGTATCCGGAGTTTGTTGCAACAGGTTTTTTAATAAAAATGGACCTAAAAAACCCGTACCGCCCGTCAAAAGGATATTTCCGGATTGCAGGTGATTGGGGTCATATTGGGGGGCGGTCAGTTTAAAGTTTATCCGGCAGTCTGAAAGCATCATCTTTTGCTCGTAAACCTTGTGTTCGGATTTGAGTTTATCGATGATTTTTTTCAGGCGATGGATGCCAACTATGGATGCGGATTCGAGTTCTTCTACCAGGTTAAAAAATTCGGATACGTTGATTTCCTGAATCAAGCGGGTATCGACTTGTTTGGAAAGGTGCACGGCGCCCTTTTTGACCAACAATTCTTCGATATCGTGGATAAGGCATACCAGATCCAAAGAATCCAGGACTTGTGCCAATGAGTAATTTTCCTTGCCGGTCAGGTGGTATTTTCTTTTGATTTCATCAAAGGGAGAAGCGTAATGCAGGCCTCCCTCCTCTGTGTCAGGGATGGTTGAAAATTCCGAAATAACTTCAAAACCGCCATTCAGCCAGATTTCTTTGACTTTAGAGCGCATGATTTTGCCAGAAGAGGTTTTCGGGATACTTTTGGTATTTACAAAGGCGATGGTGGATACATGAATGTTGAGGTACTTTTGGATGGCTTCGTGGATGGGTAGCGGATCTGGTACTTTGTTGATATTTTTCAGGCCTGCGACTACGATGAGCTTTTCCTCTCCGGCGTCTTCAATGCCAAAGGCGGCCACAAAACTCTCCCTGATATTGGGGCTGCTCTCCTCTACGATTTGTTCGATGTCGTGCGGATAATAATTCAACCCCCGGATAATAATGGCATCTTTTAAGCGACCGCAAACATAGAGTTCTTGTTGGTGCAAAAAGCCCAGATCGCCGGTTCTTAAGTAGGAGTCTTCATCCGCAGGGTAGGCGTTTTTAATTTTTGCCCCAAATACCAATTGGCTCAATTCTTCTTTGTTCCAATACCCTAAACATTTACTATCCCCGCACACCCAAATTTCGCCTATGGCGTCAGAGCCCAGGTCCTGTTGGGTTTCTGGATCAACGATTCGGATTTTTTGGCTTCCAAGAGGTTTGCCGCAGCTCATGATTTTGGTGCTGGGCAGTTGGGAATCGGGAGATAAGATGTGGAGGATATGTCTTTTGAGCGCTTCGGAGGCTACGGAAACCGAGTTTCTTCCATAATTGGAAACGGCCAGGGTGTTTTCAGCCAATCCATAGGCTACAAAATAGCTGACGGGGTTGAGGCCATAGGGCTTGAAGAAATCGAGAAATCGCTGGTAGGTTTCGGTTCTGACGGGTTCGGCTGCATTCATCAAGTAGCGCAGCGTACTCAGGTCCACATTTTCCAATACTTCAGGACTTAACTTACCGGGCAGAAGGCAATAATCATAGGCGAAGTTGGGTGCAGAAGAGGCCGTTCCTCCGTATTTGGTAATCGTTTCAAGCCATAGGGATGGTTTTTTGATAAAATTAATAGAGGAAAAGCCATAAGTCGTTCCGCCTTTTAAAGCAAAAAACAGATAATAACCTATCAGGCCCATGTCGTGGTATTGGGGTAGCCAGGTTACCCCGATAGGCAAGTGGTCTACTGCCAGATCGGAATTGTGCAGGATATTTTGGTGAGAAACCATCACCCCTTTGGGTTCACTGGTAGAGCCGGAAGTGTATTGCAAAAAAAGAAAATCGGCCTCCTCATTGGGCGGCTTATTGGAGGACGCGAGGTCCACAAATTCACCGGTATTAATCCAGGGAATCTTAGTGAGGATATTATTTTCCTGGATATTATTTTTGGCGACATTTAATTTGAGGTTCCAATAATACTCGTCGCTGGTGAGGACCGCTTTAGCCGAGCAATCCATGGCTATGTATACCATTTTATTATAAGACGACTGAAAACCCGATGAAGTTGGCGGATACGTTGGAACGGGTATCAGTCCATTTTTCACGCAGGCAAAAAATGCGCAGATGGTTTCAATACCCGGCGGAAAAGCCAGCAGGATTTTGTCATTTCTCCGGAAATTAAATCGCGCTCTCAGATGACTGGCAATAATATTGACCCGGTTTTCGAAATCGCCATAGTTGTACTGCTCCGTAATCTGGCCATTGATATCCAAAAAGGTATACAGCGCTTTATCAGGCTGAGTCTGTACCCATTCTTCAAAGGTCTCCATTACTGTTTTCATTTTCTTTCCTTTAGGTTAAAAAATAATTCTTCTTTGGGCTTGAGCATGATTAGCGGCGCTATCCCTACATTTTTTCCTCCCGTAAATGTGATCTCGTAAGCCGCCAATAATTTTTTTAGAATGACCAGCATTTGCAATGTAGCGTAATTTCCCCCGATGCATCCCTTGGGGCCCGCCCCAAAGGGCAGATAGGTAAAGGGAGTTTCCTTTTTGGGATTTCCTCCATGGAACCTGTTGGGATTAAAGCTATCAGGATCTTCCCAGTATTCGCTGGAATGATGCACACCGTAAATGTAAACCAGCACCATAGTACCCTTATCGATGCGGATGCCGCCCACTTCATCGTCAGCCAGGGCTTCCCGGTCTATCATCCAGAATGGCGGATAAAGCCGCATAGCTTCCTGCAGTACCTGGAGCGTGTAGGTGAGAGTAGACAAACTTTCCATGGAGATGTTCGAAAGGCCCTCCAATTCGCTTTTGACTTTCTCGTATATTTCGGGATGCTGGGTCAGGAGGTAAATCGTCCATAACAACACGGTAGAAGACGTTTCGTGTCCGGCAACGATAAGTTGCATGCTTTCCTGGAGTATCTGGCTATCAGTCATGCCTTTGCCGGTTTCCTGATATTTTACCTGCAATAAAATATCCAGGATATCAGCCTGTGGATGGTATTGCCCTTTCCGGTTTTGGATGATGCTCCGGATGACCTGGTCGGACAATTCCCGGTTTCTTTGGTGCTGGGAGTATTCCCCCGAGATTTTAGTCCAGGGAGTGAGATAAGGCTGCACAATTTGGTTTAGGATATACTTTTGTACGGCGCCGATGGTATAGGCCACGGTTTGCAGGTCTTTCGGATCTATACGCTCAGAAAACAACGAACCCATCACCATTTCGAAGGTGACTTTTTTCAAAAAGGTATCCAGATTGGTGCTTGTATTTGTTTGTGCTCCTAAAGCTATTAAGTTGCGGCTAACGATTTCTTCCATACCTTGCAGGTAACTCTGGAGGCGGTCTTTTTTAAAGCCTTCCTGAATAATCCTGCGTTGGGTAAGCCAGTAAGATCCGTGACTAGTCAGAAGGCCGTCGCCCAAAAACTGTCCCATTTTTTTGGTTTGAATCTCAGACTTACCGTAATTTTTATAGTTCTTCTGCAATACGTGCTCGATGAGGAGGGGGTCAGTTGTCACCAAAGCCTGCTTGATACCGCCAAAGGGGAAATAGTAAGAACTGCCGAGTTTATCGAGGTACCTGGAAAATACACGAATCGGGTTCTCTGACATATTCAGGGAATCCCAAAATCCCTGGAACCGGTGGACTGATGGTAGCGTCATACAAAATAGCGATTAATGACTAAGCGATTTTAAGTGGAGATAGTGGTCTTTGACGGCATCGTACATGGTTGGATTCACCCTGTAATTAACCTGATATTTGGACGCCACCTCCGAGACGATTTTCGTCAGGTTATGGTAGTGTGTATGGCATATATTGGGGCCCAAATGGTGGATAACATGAAGGTGCAATCCGCCAAAAAAACATGCAGCGATATTGCTGTTAATCGAATAGTCTGCCGTTGTTGCAAAAACGAAGGCGGTAAAATTGGGGTATTCATTTTTTGATTCAGGAAAAGCAGCCGTGGTGAGGGGATGGGTAAGCTGGATAACCATTGCCCCAATGATACCGATTATGAAATGACCGACTAGAAATACAAGGATCACCCAACCTATGGAATACTCCCAAAGCAGAATAGGTAGCACAATCATGTAACCGATATAAATCAACTTAAAAACAAAGAGCTTGACGTATTCCCCCGGCGGATGTTTTTTATTTTTTAAATAGGTAGTGTGCGGAAAGAAAAAACATTCAAAGTCTTTGAAAAAGACCCAATCAGCCGTAAAAAGGCCGTAAATAATCCAAAAATATAAATGTTGAAACCTGTAAATGAAGCGCTTTTGAGTTTTTTCGGTAAAGCGCAAAAGTTTTCGTGCCACCAGGCTTTCGTCTTCTCCATCTATATTCATGCAGCTGTGGTGCTGTGCATGGTGGAGTTCGCGCCACATATAGGAATTCACGCCGGACAATTCGAAAGAATAGGACATGAGTTTATTAAGAAAGGGGGTATCAAAAATAGCGCCATGATTTGCATCGTGGGCTATATTCAGCAAAATGAAAAGCTGGGCAAAGCAATGGAAGACATATAAGCTAAAAAATAGCCACGGGTTGGCGCCGCCGTACGCGAAGAGCAGGTACAGACTGGAAGTCCACATCGCGGCTGCTACAGCTAATTTGACGTACATTTTGCCATTAGCATACCGGGAAATGTTGTTGTCGTTGAAATACGCGTTTATCTTACTATACAACTCTTTTTCAAAAACTTTGGCATCCATGGTCAAGCTTAATTATCGTGAATCAAGGGTGTCTATAGTGAAATCCGGGCATAAAGAGGATTCATGAGAATGCCTGCTTCGAGCTATTTGGGAATATGAATATCACGAATATAAAGGTACCTGTCTGATATAATCAAAGGAAGGAACACCAACAAAACATCGCCGCATTGGGGTATGTAAATTGTTTGTTGAAATAGAGGCTACATGCGAAAATAGCTACGAATATACGAGTTTATAGTTATCAGAGGCAATTATTTTCATCTATTACCCCCTAACCCCCAGTGTATGCAACAACGACAATTGCAAAATATGGTTCATCACGTCGCCGCCGCGGGCGGGGTTAATCCACTGGTTCATATAGCCGATCTCCAGCCGGTTGAGGCGCTGCTGAAAGATGCCGAGGCCGATGTAAAACCGGTTTTGGTCTATCAACTGCCCGTTGATATCGGGAGAAAAGAAATTGAAGAAAAGCTCGTCTTGTAGGGCCAGGTAGAAAGGGTGTTTCTTTTCCTGGTCTTTGGTTAATTCAAAAAGCGTGCGGTTGAAATAGCGGAAGCGGTGGCCGAAGACGTTACTGCCGTCGCTTTTTTCGACAAAACGCTGCTCGAGGCGGTAGCGATGCGTCATATTGACTTGCGCTTTTGCCCACACATCTATAAATTGCTGCCAGATGCGGTCTTCGTGCAGATAATCTTCGATACCAGCGTTGTAAGTATTGATATAGGCATAGCCGACGGTGAGGTGCCGGGTGGGTTTGAAATAATACTGCAACCCGGCCCGCAGCAGGTTTTGATTAGCCCGGGCAATCCGCTCATCGGTGCGATACTGGATGTCGAGGTGGATGCCCCATTTGTCGCTGAGCTTGTACTGGCCGAGGTAAAACGCCCAGTTATTGAAGTTGTGCGTAATGTCTGTTTGGGCGCTTAGGCAATTCACTACAATACTTAAGGCCAAAACAAGTAATAATCTGTGCATAGTTGTAGGTTGTAGGTTGTAGGTTGTAGGTTGTGGGATGTGGGTTTTCATATTGCTAATTAATTAACTGATAACCCACAACCCATAACCCATAACCGGCTACACCATATACGCCTCCATCGGCGGACAGGTACACACCAAATTGCGGTCGCCGTGGGCATTGTTGATGCGGCTCACCGAGGGCCAGAACTTGTAGCCCTGGCGCAGGTATGGCAGCGGATAAGCCGCTTTTTCGCGCGAATAGGGGTAGGGCCAGTTGTCAGCGCACACCACTTCTGAAGTATGCGGAGCGTTGGTCAGTACGTTATTGTCGTGGTCGGCTTCGCCGCGGGCGATCTCGTCGATCTCCTGGCGGATGGCCAGCAAGGCGTCGCAGAAGCGGTCGAGTTCGTCTTTGCTTTCGCTTTCTGTGGGCTCGATCATGATCGTGCCCGCTACGGGGAACGACAGAGTTGGGGCGTGGAAGCCGTAGTCCATAAGTCGTTTGGCCACGTCTTCGGCACTTACGAAGTCTTTAAAAGGCCGCAAGTCCACGATCAACTCGTGGGCCGAGCGGCCCATGTCGCCCACATAAAGTACGTGGTAGGCTTCCGACAGGCGTGCCTTGATATAATTGGCATTCAGAATAGCGTATTTGGTAGCCTCCGTCACGCCCGTTTTGCCCAGCATTTTGATATACGAATACGAGATGAGCAGGATGCTGGCGCTGCCCCAGGGCGCTGCCGACACGGCCTTGATGCCCTGGCTGCCGCCGGTCTCCACCAGCGGGTGTTTGGGCAGGAAGGGTTTGAGACTGTCGTTGACGCAGATGGGGCCCACACCCGGACCGCCGCCGCCGTGCGGGATGGCGAAGGTTTTGTGCAGGTTGAGGTGGCACACATCAGCGCCGATGGTAGCCGGGCTCGTGAGGCCTACCTGGGCGTTCATATTGGCGCCGTCCATGTAGACCTTGCCGCCGTTCTGGTGGATGATATCGCAGATCTCGTTGATATGCACTTCAAAAACCCCGTGGGTAGAGGGGTAAGTCACCATCAGGGCGGAGAGGTTGTCGCGGTATTGTTCGGCTTTGGCGCGCAGATCGGCCACGTCTATATTGCCGTGGTCGTCGCAGTTCACCACCACAACTTCGAGGCCGGCCATAACGGCGCTGGCGGGGTTAGTGCCGTGCGCCGAGGAGGGAATCAGCGCGATATTGCGGTGCTTGTCGCCCCTCGATTCGTGGTAGGCCTGTATGGTTAGCAGTCCCGCGTATTCGCCCTGTGCGCCCGAGTTGGGCTGTAGCGAACAGCCGGTAAAGCCGGTAATTTCACACAAATAATTTTCCAGATCAGTAAATATCTGCCGGTAGCCCTGCACTTGTTCGAAAGGCGCAAAAGGGTGAATATTGGCAAATTCGGGCCAGCTCACCGGTAGCAATTCGGTAGCTGCGTTGAGTTTCATGGTGCAGGAGCCGAGCGGGATCATCGACAGCGTCAGTGAGAGGTCGCGGTTTTCGAGGCGCTTGATATAGCGCATCATCTTCGACTCGGTGTGGTAATTGTTGAAAACGGGGTGGGTCAGGTAGGTCGATTCGCGCTGCAAAGCTGCGGGTAGCTGGTAGTTTTTGGGGTCTTCCTTTTTGAAACTTGTCTGCGCGCCTTTGATGCCGGCAAACAGCGCCACGAGTTGCTCCACGTCCTTCAGCGAAGTCGTCTCGTCGAGGCTGATTTGAACGCAGCTTTGCGTATAATGGAAGTTGATGCCTTGCGCCAATGCGGCCTCTCTGATTTTGGCCTGCAAGGCGCCGTCGGCTTCAACAGCCAGCGTATCAAAATAATGGGTGTTTTTCTGCTTAAAGCCCAATTGCTGCAAGTGCGCGTCGAGCATTTGCGCCAGCGTATGCACGCGCACGGCGATAGCTTTGATGCCGTCGGGACCGTGGTAGGCGGCGTACATTCCGGCCATGATAGCCAGCAGGGCCTGCGCCGTACAGATATTTGAAGTCGCCTTTTCGCGGCGGATGTGCTGTTCGCGGGTTTGCAGGGCCATGCGCAGGGCCGGTTTGCCCTGGGCATCGACAGACATGCCGATGATCCTGCCCGGAATGACGCGTTTGAAGTCGTCTTTGGTGGCAAAATACGCCGCATGGGGACCGCCATATCCCATCGGCACGCCGAAGCGTTGGGTATTGCCCACGGCGGCATCGGCGCCCCACTCGCCGGGAGGCGTGAGCAGGGCCAGGCTGAGCAGGTCGGCGCAGACCGTCACGTAAATCTCGTGGGCGGCGGCTTTTTCGGTCAAAGCACGGTAGTCCTCCACGGCGCCCTGGCTATCGGGGTATTGCAGCAAAATGCCAAATACCTTGTCGTTGAATTCAAACGAACGCCAGTCGCCCACCACGACCTCTATGCCCACGTGTTTGGCGCGGGTGTAGAGTACGTCGATCGTTTGCGGCAGCACCTTATCAGACACGAGGAACACATCCGAGGTTTCCTCCTTGGCGCGTTTATTTTTTTGGGTATGAAACATAAACATCGCTTCGGCGGCGGCGGTAGCCTCGTCGAGCAGCGAAGCGCCTGCTATGGGCAGTCCGGTGAGATCGCTCACCATCGTCTGGAAATTGAGCAGCGCCTCCAGTCGCCCCTGGGCGATCTCGGCCTGGTACGGCGTGTATTGCGTATACCAGCCCGGATTTTGGAAAATATTGCGCAGGATCACCGACGGCGTTATCGTTCCGTGGTAGCCCATGCCGATATACGATTTGAAAACTTCATTTTTGGCGGCTGTCTGCTTGAGTTCCTGCAGGTATTCGTATTCCGACAATTCCCCGGGCAGGTTGAGTTCGCGCTGCAGGCGGATCGTATCGGGCACGGTTTCAAAAATGAGTTGGTCGAGGCTCGAAGCGCCCACGGCCTGTAACATCTCTTGTAATTCTTGTGCGTTGATGCCGATGTGGCGGTTTACGAAGCGATCGAAGGAGGCTGTTTTGCTCATATGCTTAGGTGTG
This sequence comes from Saprospiraceae bacterium, assembly GCA_016787505.1. Lineage (GTDB taxonomy): Bacteria > Bacteroidota > Bacteroidia > Chitinophagales > Saprospiraceae > JABWBR01. The sequence goes on from JAEUUQ010000455.1 coordinate 13,721, forward strand.
CCGATTTGGTTAGGAAAATGACATGCAAAAGTATGACTTTTCACCCGCATAACATTGCAAAAAGGGAAGTTGTTTGATGTGAATTGTGAACTGTGAACAGTGAACTGCACTTTGATCTGTTCACTGTTCACAGTTCACAGTTCACAAAATAAAAAAAAGCCTTCTTTAGCTTTGCTTTTTCATCTGCCTTGTAATAGTTTACATCCAAAAAATTGAACATGAAGAAAATAACCTGGCTGGCAACCTTTATTATGCTTCTGAATGTGGCTTACGCCCAACAGGTAATCCCCCTCTATCCCGCAGGCCAAATACCCAATGCCAAAGCTGAAGTAGCAGAAATAACCCATACCTTCCCTGCCGGCGACAAGACCATCCGTTTTTTAGTCAATATCTCCACACCTGAACTCACTGCCTATCTGCCCGCAAAAGAAAAAGCCAACGGCATGGCCGTTATTATTTGCCCTGGCGGCGGCTACTCAGGTGTAGCCATCGACCACGAGGGCCACGATATGGCCAAAAAAATGAGCGAAAATGGTATTGCCGGGTTTGTCTTGAAATACCGCATGCCCAAATCGACTATAGTAGACAATAAAGAATTTGTCCCGCTTCAAGATGCCCAGCGGGCCCTGCAAATCGTGCGCGAAAACGCCGCGGAATGGGGCATCAACCCCGGCAAAGTCGGCATTGCCGGCAGCTCAGCAGGCGGTCACCTGGCCTCTACCGCAGGCACGCATTACCGCAAAACGCTGATCGATAACCCTAAAAACACGAACCTGCGGCCCGATTTTATGATATTAAATTACCCGGTAATCAGCTTCGCCGACAGCCTCACGCACTACGGCTCGCGCTTTAACCTGGTGGGTGATATGCCTGCCGACGAACTCGGAAAAATCCTGGCCGACTGGCGGACTTCGGAGGAAAAATTAAAAAAACTACCCGTTTCAGAAGAAAAAAAGCGCGAATACTCCAACGAACTCCAGGTAACCCCCGACACGCCTCCTGCCTTCGTCACCCACGCCGTAGACGACGATGTGGTGAAAGTGCAAAACGCCATCCTGTTTGTCGCAGCCTTACAGAAGAACAAAGTGCCGGTGGAGACTTTCTTCTACGCCAATGGCGGCCACGGCTATGGCATGGATAACCCGACCAGCGAGGTGGATTGGATTGATAGTTGTATAGATTGGCTTTTAAGATTGAAAAATTAAGACGACGGCTTTCGGAGAAACTGCTGTATATGTTTTGGGCTGTGGTAAAACACTCCAGCCCTATCCAGCAAAAAAGATTTTATGTACCTTAGCCAAAACAAAACAAAAACCTGATACCCGTGCTTTCTCCAGCCGCTCCCACCACCGCTTTCTCCGATTCTAAAAGCCATTACGAAATACTCGACGGACTGCGCGGCATAGCCGCCATTATGGTTGTCGTATTTCATTTGTTTGAAACATTTACAGGCGGTAATCACCTCATACAAATCATCAACCACGGCTACCTGGCCGTTGATTTTTTCTTTGTATTGTCCGGGTTTGTGATCGGCTATGCCTATGATGACCGCTGGGGCAAGATGAGCTTGAAGGACTTTTTCAAACGCAGGCTTATCCGCCTGCATCCCATGATCATAATGGGGATGATTATCGGCGCAATCTGTTTTTACTTCAGCGAATCGCCCATTTTGTTTCCACAAATGAACCAGGTTCCCGTCTGGAAATTACTACTCGTCATGCTGATCGGTTTTACCCTGCTGCCCGTGCGCGGATCGCTCGAGATCAGGGGCTGGGGTGAGATGCACCCGCTGAACGGGCCGGCCTGGACACTGTTTTATGAGTACATCGGCAATATTTTATACGCGCTGTTTCTCCGGAAATTCTCGAATACGCTGCTGGCCATATTTGTGTTTTTGGCGGGCTGCGCCTTGATACACCTGGCCGTCACCAGTCCCCACGGCGACGTAGTCGGCGGATGGTCGTTGACGCCCGATCAAATCCGGGTTGGGTTGACGCGCTTGTTATATCCGTTTTTTGCCGGTTTGCTGCTATCCCGCATCGTCAAACCCGGCCGGGTAAAAAACGCCTTCCTTTGGTGCAGCGTATTGATCATTGCGGTACTTTCTTTTCCGAGAGTCGGCGGCAGTGACAATTTGTGGATGAATGGGTTGTACGACTCGCTTTCCATCGTTTTGCTTTTTCCGCTGATCGTTTACCTGGGCGCAAGCGGAGAAGTCAAAGGCAAATATTCGTTGATGATCACCCGCTTTTTGGGAGATATTTCTTACCCTATTTACATTATCCACTACCCGTTGATCTATATTTTTACGGCATGGGTTGTAGATAACCAGGTTTCCATGCAGGAAGCCTGGCCGGTTGGGCTGCTTGTATTATTTGCATCTATCGCTATTGCTTACGGCAGCTTGAAATGGTACGATATACCGGTGAGGCGGTGGTTGATGAAACAGTTCACAAAATAAAAAAGCCTTATTTTGCTTTGCTGTTTACCCACCTTGTGATAGTTTACATCAAAAAATTAAGGGGTATGAAAAAAATAACGTGGCTGATCGCCTGTATTTTGTTGTTGAATGCGGCCTACGCCCAACGGGTCATCGAGCTTACCTCGGCGCCAACACCGCCGGAAATAACCTGGAATACGCCTGAAAAGCAGTATTTCACGCCAATGTGGCAAACGGAGGTCATCACCAACGTCTCCAAGCCGACGTTAATAGCATACCTGCCCGATCCCGCCATTGCCAACGGCACAGCGCTTGTCATCGCCCCCGGCGGCGGCTTTCACGCGCTGAGCATCAACAGCGAAGGCCATTGGGTGGCCGATTGGTGCGTAAAAAACGGCATCGCCGCTTTTGTGCTCAAATACCGCCTGGTACCCACGGGTGAAGACGGCGTGATGGAGTTCCAACAGGGCGTCGCCGACCGGGAAAAATTCATAAAAAGCGTCGGCCCCATCATTCCGCTGGCCATCGCCGACGGCAAAGCCGCCATCGAATACGTGCGCAGTCATGCCGCCGAATTTGGCGTAAAGCCCAACCGCATAGGCATCATGGGGTTTTCGGCGGGCGGCACACTTGTCGGCGGGGCAGTGTATGACCACAGCGCCGCCAACCGCCCCGATTTTGCAGCGCCCATCTACTCCGCCCTGCAACCCGGCGACGTCACCAAAGTGCCCGACGACGCCATGCCCCTCTTCATCGCCGTGACCAGCGACGACGTTTTTGGTTTTCAAAAACAAAGTACCGAACTCTACAACAAGTGGAACGCCGCAGGCAAACCCGTCGAATTGCACATATACGAAAAAGGCGGCCACGGCTTCGGCGCCAAAAAACAAAACCTGCCCAGCGACAAATGGCTCGATGCTTTCGGCGCCTGGCTCGATAGCTACGGCTGGCTGAAAAACTACCGCGACCTCAACCACAACGGCCAAAAAGACATATACGAAGACGTATCCCAACCCATCGAAAAAAGGATAGACGACCTGCTTTCGCAAATGACCCTCGAAGAAAAAGCCGGGCAACTGTTCATCAACGGCGTAGGCGTAAACAAAGACGGCAGCATCGGATTCGACCCCTCAAAAGTGGATGGTTTTGCCGCCTTCCGGCCCGCCGCCGTCGACAACGTGAACAAGCTGAAAATGACCCATTTCAACGTATGGCAAATCCCTGCCGACCCGGCTATCATGGCCCGCTGGACTAACAACCTGCAAAAGGCCGCCGAAAAGACGCGCCTCGGCATTCCCGTGACTATCGCCAGCGACCCCCGCAACCATTTCAGCAACCAAATCTTCTCCATGGCTGCCAGCGGCTTCTCGCAATGGCCCGAATGCCCCGGCTTTGCCGCCATCGGCGACCAAAACCTCGTGCGCCGATTTGCCGACATCGTAAGGCAGGAATACACAGCCGTCGGCATCCGCGAAAGTCTGCACCCGCAAATTGACCTCGCCACCGAACCCCGTTGGCCCCGCATCAGCGGCAACTTCAGCGAAGACGCCCACCTGACGGCGAAAATGGTGACAGCCTATATCGAAGGCCTGCAAGGCAAAGACCTGCGCCAGGGTGTAGCCTGCATGACCAAACACTTTCCCGGCGGCGGCCCCCAAAATGAAGGCCTCGACCCGCATTTTCCCTTCCACAAAGGGCAGATTTACCCTGGCAACAACTTCGACTACCACCTCATCCCTTTCGAGGCGGCCTTCAAAGCCGGCACCGCGGCCATCATGCCCTACTACGGCATTCCCGTGGGGCAAACCGACGAGGACGTGGCCATGGCTTTTAACAAAACCATCATCACCAAACTGCTGCGCGAAAAATATAAGTATGACGGCGTTGTTTGCACCGATTGGGGATTGATTTCCGACAACAAAGCGCCTACCTTCACCTGGCCCGCCCGCGCCTGGGGTGTAGAGCGCCTCAGCGAAGTAGAGCGCGTAAAAAAAGCCATAGATGCCGGGGTAGACCAGTTTGGCGGCGAAAGCCTGCCGCAGCACGTCGTACAACTCGTCAAAGAAGGCCAACTCAACGAAACCCGCATCGACCAGTCTGTGCGGCGATTGCTTCGCCAGAAATTCCAGTTGGGGCTCTTCGACGACCCCTTTGTAGATGAATCAAAAGTAGCAGCTATCGTGGGCAACCCGGCCTTTCAAAAAGAAGCCGACCTTGCCCAGCGCCGCTCTATCACCTTATTAAAAAACGCCCAAAATGCCCTGCCGCTCAAGTCGGCTAAGCTGAAAATTTATATAAAAAACATAAAACCCGAAGTTGCCGCCTTGTACGGCACAGTAGTCGACGCTCCTGAAAATGCCGACATCGCCATCATCCGCCTCAACACCCCCTGGATACCCGTAGAAACCGACATCCCCTTCGCCCAGGGCTTCCACCACGGCGACCTCGACTTCAAGGGCAAAGACCTCCAGGATGTACTCGAACTCTGCAAAACCGTTCCGACCATCGTAGACATCTACCTCGACCGCCCGGCGGTTTTCCCGGAAATCAACGCCGCCGCCAGGGCCGTGTTGGCCAATTACGGCGCCAGTGATGCCGCCCTGCTGGATGTCATCTTCGGCAAAACCAAACCCGAAGGCAAATTGCCCTTCGAGTTGCCCTCCAGCATGGAAGCCGTGCGCAAGCAAAAAACCGATGTACCCTACGATTCGGAGAAACCGCTGTATCCGTTTGGGTTTGGGTTGAGATATAAGTAGTGGCGGATGATTTTTTGATTTTTGCTCATGGCCAGAAGTATTTTATCCTGACGGGAGAAAAAAACTTTGGCAGCACCTGCCCCCAGCCAAACAACAAAAATGGTAACTTTAAATAGACTACATCGCTTTTTTATGGAAAAATTAGACCTCACCAAACTGTACAAATCCTATTATACCGCCAAAGTCACTCCGGAAATCGTAGAATTCGACACGGCGCGTTTTGTCTCTATACAAGGCTCAGGCGATCCCTCCGGCGACGCTTTTGCTGCCGATATTCAGTTGCTGTATCCGGTTGCTTACGGCGTGAAAGCGCTGTGCAAAGCATCCGGAAAAGACTTCGGCGTGCCGAAACTCGAAGGCTTGTGGTGGTTTGATGAGCAGCAATTCGGGAATCCCGGTATCGCCGAGGCGCCCCTGAAAGTACCCCGCAACGCCTGGGAATACCGCCTGCTCATCCGCCTGCCCGATTTTGTAGATGCCGCAATGGTGGCCTCGGCAGTAGATGCTGTCGTTACCAAAAAGAAAATACCCGAGGCGGCAAATGTGCATTATTATGAAATGACCGAAGGCAAATGCGTACAAATGCTGCATATCGGCCCCTATGCCGACGAACCGGCCTCACTGCAAAAGATCCATGATTTTAGCCAACTGCATAAGCTGGCGAAAAACGGCCTGCACCACGAGATTTATCTCTCCGATTTCCGGAAAACCGCAGCAGAGGCTTTGAAAACAATTTTGAGGGAGCCGGTTAAATAATTGAAAATGAAAATCAGGGACTTGATCGTTTTTTTTCTACTCGCTTATGCCATTTCCTGGCTGATATGGTCGCCCATGTGGCTGCCGTATTTCGGAGTAAACATCAAGCCGGTATTGCCCTATCAGCACGGCTTTGGCGGCTTGGGGCCTATGCTTTCAGCATTTATTACAACTGCAATTTTTTATAAAAAAGCTGGACTACAAGCGCTCTGGCGCCGACTGTTTCAGTGGAGGCCGCTACTCTGGACGCTGCTTGCGCTATTGTTGCCCTTTGCTTTTTCGCTATTAGGCGGTTTTATCGCCCGGATTACAGAAGGCAGTTTTCCCGATTTTTCGGCTTTGGGAAGCAATAGCGAATTCCCGGAACTCGGCATTTCGGGTTTAGTTACTTACAACCTGTTTTTCTTCGGTTACGGTGAAGAAGTCGGTTGGCGGGGGTTTGCGCTGCCCCGCTTGCAGGAAAAATACCCAGCCCTTGTCGCCACCTTAATATTATCAGTATTTTGGGCGGGTTGGCACCTCCCGATTTTTACTTACCGCCCGGGTTATACAGCCATGGATATGGCAGGCGTAATCGGTTGGTTTTTCAGCATCGTGGCTGGGGCGGTGGTCTTTACCTGGTTGTTCAACGGCTCTCGGGGCAGCCTGTTGGCCTGCGCTGTCTTCCACGGCCTGATCGACGTGGTTTTCCTGGCCGATTACGGCAACGACAATATGATGCAATACATCGGCATGCTGGTTACACTGTGGGGCATAGCTGTTTTGCTGATTTGGGGATGGAAAAACCTCGCATCAGGGGAACGGGTGAAAAGCTTTTAGGAATGTGGCGTAAATAAGTTACCTGAATTCGGCGAGGCTATTTTTTTACCAGGCAAGGCGCGAGAAGGGAGCTTAGCCAAAGCTAAGAGACCGACGAAGCAACGAAGCATGGTGAAAAAAGAGACCGCCCAAACAGGTAAGTTATTTACGACACGTTCCTTAACTCTAATTTTTTTAAACAATAACGTCACGAACCAGTCGTTATCAACTTATCCATCACACTCATATTCATTTTCATGAAAACGAAACTAGCTTTTCTCGCAATCGCGATATGCCTTGCCCTTACCTTGTTCGGACAAAAACCAAACAATCTATCTCCACAGGAAAAAATTTATGGCTTGTCGAAGTTCTGGCAGGAAGTCAACTATAATTTTGTATTTATTGATAAAATAAACCGACAGGAATGGGACGCTTTGTACCAGGAGATGATTGCCAAAGTATTGGCTACGACAAATGATTATGACTACTTCAGGCAACTCGATTTTTTTTGCGCTTACCTGAAAGATGGACATACCAATATTTATCATCCCAATGATATCGGCCAAAATATCATGACTACCATGTTTGGGGAATACAGGTTATTCCTCACCAATATCGACGGCAAAGCCATTGTGACCCGGGTAAACGAAAGCAAAAAAAGTGAAATCCCCATTGGCAGCGAGGTGATTGTGGTAAACGGCATGGATGTAAAAACGTACATGAAAGAAAATGTAACGCCCTATATCGCTTCGTCAACTGATTATATACGCGATAAACAAAGCGTCTACCACCTGTTGCGGGGGTACGAAGGCGACAAATTTACCATTCAATTAAAGAAGCCCAACCAGGAAATAATTACGCTTAATATTGAACACCAACTGACAGAAGAAAAAGGAATTTATCCGCCTTTTGTCGATTTGAAATTGCTGGATTTTAAAAAAATGGAAAATGGCGTCAATTACCTCGCCCTCAACTCTTTTGAGGATGAAAAATTAGACAGCTTATTCCAGCAGGTATTGCCTGATTTATATGATTCAAAAGGCTTGATTATTGATTTGAGAAATAATGGCGGCGGCAGTACGAATATCGGATTTAATGTTTTAAAATATCTGGTTCCTGACTCGGTTTTGTACGGCTCAAAAAGTTCAAGCCGCATGCATATACCCACTTACAAAGCCTGGGGTGCGTTTGTATCCCCGGCGGATACCTTGCAGGATAACCCCGAATGGGGCATGAGCAAAGCCGATATGACGCAGAGTTTTTTGATGGCGCATGACATTTTTTACCATGAATTCCCCTATCAACCCGAGCCGATAAAGGGTATAACGAAAAGAATAGTAGTGCCCACCGTCATTTTGATAGGCAATGCCACGGCTTCTGCTGCGGAAGATTTTTTGATTTATGCGCATGGACAGAAGCATTTTACCCTGATGGGAGAAAAAACCTTTGGCAGTACCGGCCAGCCGTATTTGTTCAGCTTGCCCGGTGGCGGTAATGCCCGGGTCTGCACCAAAAAAGACACTTACCCCAACGGCAAAGAGTTTGTGGGCTACGGCATAACGCCCGATATCGAGGTGAAGCAATCGCTGGATGATTATGTCCATAACAGGGATGTAGTACTGGAACGGGCGCTGGAGCATCTGAAAAAGCAAATGAAACAAGGCAACAATAAATGAAGATGAAAAAATATCACCTGTTTTTGGCCTTAATTGCTATCTCACTGTTCTTTCATCACTGTAAATACGATTCATCTGACGAGCTTCAGTTCAGCAGTGGATGCGGCGACTTGCAGCAGAATTGCCAGAGAAGCTATTTCAGTGAAATAGTCACAAAATGGCATGGAGCATTCAATTATCAACAAGTATTTATATCGAAATTTATTTTGAATGACGGAGAAGTAGTGTATTTATCAGATGCTACCTGCATTAATGATGTTTGCAATCAATTCGAACTTGATTTTAAAGCGGATTCTACGTTCAAAATACAGTTTGATATAATATTGCCGAATGAAACGGAGCAAATATATTCTGATTCATTGATGGGTGAATTTTCTATCTGCTGGTGTCACAGAAGTAGCGGCGGACATCACCCGGGTTGGTGGTATGGAGAAATAACCTTACAATCTAATTCGGAAGAAATTGTAATTCCTTTTGAAAGATCTTTGCTTGGAGAACCCATGAAATTTAATTTTAAGACGGCTAAAGGAAAATTTAATATTTACCTGCAAGATATTTATTAGCATGGAGTTCGTGACTTGCACGCGAAATATTAAGGTGTATGTATTACGCCTCGCTGGAGCTTGTAAGGCTTGTCAAATGTATTATCTTAAGGAAAAACAATACCTATATTTATTAACCACAGAGTTTCACTGAGTTAACACGGAGTTGCACAGAGTAAGATTATACCCTCCGTGAAACTCCGTGTTAACTCTGTGCAACTCCGTGGTTAAATAATCCGCTTAAGTTGACGATAATTGGCAATCGCCCCCTCTCCCCCTCGCCAAGTCTCCCTTACTGCACCGCAAACCTCCCCGTCGCAAACCCGGCTTCGCCGTGCAGGCGGTAGAAATACATGCCGGCAGGCAGCGACTGGCGCTCGATGCGCACCTGGTCGTCGGTGATGTCGTTGTATACCCGTACCACCTGGCCTTTGGCGTCCATCAACTCGAGGTGATAGGCATTGCCGGCGGGGTTGGGGAAACGCAGGAGCGACACGCCCGTCATCGGGTTGGGCTGGATGGTGACCGGGATAGCCGGGTTCACATCCTTGACGCCCACGGCTACTACGCAGCCGTCCACGATTTTTGACGAGACCTGCTCGTGGTCTTCGTTGACTACTTCAATGATCTCATCGATACAGATATAATCGCCGGTCAATTCGGTGAAGTAAATGCGGCACAGTGGCTGCATATCGGGCGATTTGAGGATCAGCGAATCCTGGTAGGAGATGCCCACTACCATGCCGCCGTCGATATTGATGCGTGGTGTGATGGGGTATTGTGCCGGGTCTACCAGGTTTTCGATGTTCATCGGTGCGACACCGCTTACGCGGAATTGGTAGGCGTGCACATAGTCGGTGGGGTTTGTGATGCCGATATCAAAGTATTGCTCGTCGAAGTTGACGTCTATGATGCTGAAAGCCACAGTGTCAAGTTCATTAGTTATGCCGGCGGGGAATGAACAGTGGTCGTGGAGGCCCTGACCGATGTGCAGGTGCGCGGTGCCGAAGTTGAGGCAGCTGGTGAGCAGGGCGGCGTCGTACACCGTAATGTCACCGTCGGCGTTGAGGTCGTTACAGGGGGTGGCTTCCAGGTCGTCGGCCATAATGCCGTCTACATAGGTAACGGCGTCGCTGATTTCCTGGATGCCGTCCACGTCGAGGTCGCCGCGCAGGGTCATGCCGCCGCAGATGCCGGCGCAGTCGTTGCGAACATTGCCATAGGGTGTGCCGTTGCAGTCTACCACCGGAGGACAGTCGTCGTCGATTTCGAGTTCCAGTTCGCCCGAGCTGCGGTCGAGCACGATACACACCTGGCCCCAGTTGTTGAGGGTATCGCTTTCTATTTGACCAAGCGCGTCGGGGGCGTTAGCCCAGTTGACGCGGGTCACCAGCACATAGCGGCCGTCGGGTACGTCGGTTACGTCGATCCATTGGCATTCAAGGCCCGAC
>JAEUUQ010000296.1 GCA_016787505.1 Saprospiraceae bacterium
ACCTTGCGATTATGAATCGCACGCTCTGACCAGCTGAGCTACCGCGCCGTACATTTTTCCAAAAGCGAGTGCAAATATAGGGGGTTTTAGTTTTTCACGCAAGCAAATTAGTATTTTTACCTTGAAGATTCAATTTAGCACTGCAATGAAATACTACACGCCGCTTACCCAACAAATTTTAAAAATAACAATAGCCCTTGCATTGCTACATACATGGGCGGATTTGAGTGCGCAAAAGCCTTATTTCCAGCAGGAAGCGCACTATCGCATCACCGCTGCGCTCGACGACGAGCAACACCGGCTCAGCGGCTCCATAGAGATCCGGTACGTCAACCACTCGCCGGATACCCTGCGCGAGTTGTATATCCACTTGTGGCCCAACGCCTACCAGGAGCGCAACACCGCCTTTGCCCGGCAGCAACTCAATGCGGGCAGCACGAAGTTTTATTTTGCCAAAGATAGCGAGTTGGGCGGCTTGAACAATCTCGATTTCAAAGTCAACAACCAGGCCGTGGAATGGCGTTACAAGCCCGGCAACCCCGACATCGCCATCCTGCGCCTGCCGGCGCCGCTACTCCCGGAAGGGGAAGTAACCCTTGCCACCCCTTTTATACTCCAGTTTCCGGCTTCGTTTTCGCGACTGGGCCACGTGGGGCAATCGTACCAGGCCACCCAATGGTACCCCAAGCCTGCCGTATACGACCGCGAAGGCTGGCACGACATGCCTTACCTCGAAATGGGTGAATTTTATTCCGAATTCGGTTCTTTCGATGTGAGCCTCACCCTGCCTGAAAATTACGTAGTAGGCGCTACCGGCGTTTTGCAGACGGAAAGCGAACGCGATTTCCTCGACAAAAAAGTAGCGGACACACGAGCTATGATGAGCAGTTTTACCACCGACAATACCGGGCAGGACACCTTTCCGGCGTCGGCGAAAACGACCAAAACCATCCGCTATCTGGCAGAAAACGTACACGATTTTGCCTGGTTTGCCGACAAGCGCTTTCGCGTACAGCGCAGCGAAGTGGTATTGCCCTCGGGCCGCAAAGTAGACACCTGGGTGATGTTCACGCGCACCCAGGAAAACCTCTGGAAAGACGCCATCAACTACGTCGACCGCTCGGTGCGGTTCTATTCGGAGTTGGTGGGCGAATACCCCTGGCCCCAAGCCACTGCTGTTCAGAGCGCCCTGAGCGCCGGCGGCGGCATGGAATACCCCATGATCACCGTAATCAGCACGGCAAGCGGCGCTTCTTCACTCGACGAGGTGATCACTCATGAAGTGGGCCACAACTGGTTTTACGGCATCCTCGCCAGCAACGAACGCGACCACGCCTGGCTCGACGAAGGCGTCAACACGTATTACGAGAACCGCTATATGCGCCGGTATTACCGCGGTGGCGGTACATTTTTGGGCCTGCCCGCGTTTGTCACCGGCGGCAGCGCCTACGAACTCAGCGAGCTGGCCTACCTTTTTCAGTGCCGCCGCCGCCTCGACCAGGCGCCGGAGACTCCCTCCGATGAGCTGACCCGCGTTAACTATTTTTTGGGGGCTTACGCCAAACCGGCAGCCGCTATGCGCTACCTGGAAAACTACGTGGGTACGGCGCGTTTCGACCAGGTGATGCAGGACTACTACCGCGCCTGGCAGTTCAAACACCCCCGGCCCGCCGATTTCCGGGCGCACTGGGAAAAGGCCACGGGCAAAGACCTGAGCTGGCTTTTTGACGGCTTGCTCTATTCCAACAAACATATCGACTACAAACTGACCGGCGCCCGCACAGTGGGCGATACGACCTGGGTGAATATCAAAAATGCGGGGCAGATCGCCTCGCCAATCCAGCTCGTAGCCATGCAAGACAGCCAAGCGGTGCATTCGCTTTGGGTGGAAGGTTTTAAAGGCACACAAAAGGTGGCCCTGCCCGCCGGCGATTACCGGCATATTATGCTCGACCCCGACCGGATTACGCTCGATTTTTACCGCAAAAACAACCAATTGCGCACTAACGGTATGCTGCGCAAAGTAGAGCCGCTTGCCCTGCGCCTGATACCCGGCCCCGAAAACGACCGGCGTACAGACCTGTTCCTCTTTCCGGCCTTGGCGTGGAATCACTACGACAAAACCATGCTGGGGCTCGTGTTTTTCAACCACAGCGTATTGTCGCGTCGGCTGGAATGGGAGTTGGCGCCCATGTATGCCAGTGGTAGCAAACAACTCAGCGGCGTGGCGCGGGCTATGTACCATTTTTACCCGGCAGGGCGCCTGCTGCGCCGGGTCACTGTAGGCGCCGGGCTTCGGCATTTCCGCTACGACAGCAACGACAGATTCGACTACCGGCTGGGCTACCTGCGCGCCGTACCCTTCCTACGCCTGGAATTGGGCAAAGCGCCGGCAAGCAATTTTTACCAGCACATCGAATGGCGAACCATCATTCTTAACCGCGAAGAAGCCCAGTTTCAGGGGATTTCGGGCGCTTTTACCGGTAAAGAATGGTTTACCGACTACATCCACGAATTAAGCTATAACGGAGAAAACAAGGGACCGCTTTACCCCTTCCATTATCGTATCGCCCTCGAGCAGCAGCAATACAAAGACTTGTCGGGCGACCAGCGCTACCTCAAAGCCTCTTTCGAATGGGCGGGCCGCCTCAGCTATGCGCCTAAACGGGGCCTTCACGTGCGTTGCTTTATCGGCGGCTTTCTCGACAATACCCGCCGCGATGCCGGCGCCATATACGCAGGCGCTTTCAACCTCGTCTCACAGGGCTTCAACGACTATCGCTTCGACGATTATTACTTCGGCCGCAACGAACCCGAGGGCATCTGGTCGCAGCAAATCAGCTTGCGCGACGGGGGCCTTAAAAACGTGGTCGGTCAGGGATTCAACCTGGGTCGCAGCAATAGCTTTATAGCCGCATTGAATTTTAAAGCCGACTTATGGCGCAAAATTCCTGTCAAACCGTATTTTGATGTCGGTTATTTTAAAAATGCCATGCCCACAGGCAGCGACGATACCTTCGAAGACCAACTGCTGTGGAGCGGCGGTCTGATGGTCGACTTGTTCGGCGGCGCGATGGGTTTGTATTTTCCCCTGGTCAACTCGAAAACTATCCAGGATCGCTACGCCGAACGCGGCAATTATTGGTCGCGTATAGCGTTTCATATAGACCTCCAGAAAATCGACCCCTGGCGGTTTGTGGAGGGAATTCAGTTTTGACTGTAGGACTGTAGGACTGTAGGACTTTACGACTGTACGACTTTACGACTGTACGACTTTACGAACAATGATCATATAGTCGTAAAGTCGTACAGTCGTACAGTCGAAAAAATCAAAGCATCATGCGTATCTCATTGATTATCTTTGTATTCGTAGTATTGATCCAGGCTCCGTCATGTACCCAGCCGGCGAGTGCGGGCGAGCGGGAGCAGCAGTCGCCGGCGCCACAACCGCAGCGCCAGGAACAGCCGCAGCCTAAGCGCCTGCAATTGGAAGGTAATTACGCCTCGTATCAACCCTTGTTTGAGCGCTACGATCGCTACAAAGAGCCGGCCATCCGGCAGCGGCGTTTTAAAAACGCCGATATCGTACCGCTGTTGCAAAAACTAGGTGCGCCCTTTCAGGTAATGGAAGCCGGCCGTTCTATCGAAAACAGGCCCATCTACCGGGTACAGGCGGGGCAGGGGCCTGTGAAAGTACTGCTCTGGTCGCAAATGCACGGCGACGAATCGACGGCTACAATGGCTTTGTTCGACATATTCCGTTTTCTGAGTGCCAACGACGAATTTAACGACCTGCGCCGGCGCCTGCTCTCCGAGCTCACCATCGTGGCGCTGCCCATGCTCAACCCCGACGGCGCCGAGCGCTATACCCGCCGCAACGCCCTGGGCATCGACCTCAACCGTGACGCCCTGCGCCTGCAATGCCCCGAATCGCAGTTGCTCAAGCAAACCCGCGATGACCTCGATGCCGACTGGGGGTTCAACCTGCACGACCAGGGCCGCTACTACGCCGCCGGCAAAAAGCCCAAGACGGCTACCATGTCGTTTTTGGCGCCGGCCTACAACGAAGCAAAAGAAATCAACGACGTGCGCGGCAACGCCATGCAACTCATCGGCTGGATGAACGGCCTGGTGCAGGCGTACCTGCCCGGACAAATAGGCCGCTACGACGACGAGTTTGAACCCCGCGCTTTTGGCGACAATATCCAGAAATGGGGCACCAGCACCATCCTCATCGAATGCGGCGGCATGCCCAACGACCCCGAAAAGCAGTATATCCGCAAAGTACACTTCGTCTTGTTGCTCGCTGCGCTCGACGCCATAGCCCAAAAGGAATACAAAAACACAGATTTGGCCGCTTACGAGCAAATTCCATTTAACGAAAGTAACTCCTTCCACGACCTCATCCTGCGGGAAGTAGAGATCGATTTCAAAGGCGAATCCTACCTGGTTGACGTGGCTTTTCAGCGCAAAGAAGTAGCTGTCGACAAAAACAGCGACTATTACTACCGCGCAGAGATCAGCGAATTTGGCGACCTGTCGGTGTTTTTTGCCTACGACGATTTTGACGGCAGGGGCTATAGGGCCGTGCCCGGCAAGACCTACAGCCGCACCCTCGGCAACGCCGACGAGATCAAAAGCCTCGACGCGCTCGACCTATTGCGACAGGGTTACACCAGTATCCGCCTGCGCAATCTACCCGATCGCACCAAAATGGATTATTTCCCATTCAAACTGCTGGCCCCCGACAAATCAGACGATACCCGCATCGCCATTGGCAATAATACTTCCCTGGTGTTGAAAAAAGGCGACAGCGTAGAAGCCGTAGTAGTTAACGGCTTTTTATTTGATTTGAAAAAAGATGCGGAGGTAATCCGCAAATTGATCAATAAGATGTAATCGGTTGTCGGTTGTCAGTTCTCGGTTGTGGGTTGTGGGTTGTCGGTTTGTTCTTTTTTATCTGTTATAGACAAAGAAAACTCACAACCCACAACCGAATTATATGCCCCGTTGGATGCTATTATTACTACCATTGTTGCTGGCGGCCTGCCAAAGCTTGCGACAACAAAAAATGCTGCTTCTTTAGTGCCTTCGGCAGTTTAGCGTTATGGTTTAGTGCATGCGCAGTTTAGCGATTGGGTTTAGTTTTCTAAACATACAGCTAAACCCAATCGCTAAACCCGCCGAAGGCGCTAAGCCTTCTTTATTGATTGCGATACGGAAATCTCCGGGCGAGGCTGCGGGTAATATTTTCAATCACATCGCGGTGTGAGCGATTCCAGTAGGTGGCTTCGCTGCGGTCGGTAGCCCACACTGTTATTCCTTCCTGGCCGTCGAGTATAGTGCAGGTGCTGCGCACTTCGCTGGTGCGGTTATCGGGCAGGAAAATCCACCACGGGTTATTAGAAAAAAAGATCGCCAGCGTAGTAGCCAGTCCGAGGCCGAACGATTCCAATTCCGTGAGGAAATACTCTTTTTCTACCGTAGTATGCACTACAGCGTCTACGCCGAGTATGGCGGCCAGTCGCTCTGGGGAGATATCCCAGGATTCCCGGATGCCGATGCCGGCTTCTTCGAGTTTGCTGTTCGTTTGGCTATAGTGTTGTATATTGATAGCGATATCGTTGTATTCCACTCCGCTGCGCTTGGCCAGTTCGGCGTACAGCGACATCTGGAATGCGCGGCTTTCGGCTTCCTCAATAATCTTCATTTGCTCTTCGCTGGGGCGTTCGCGCAAGCGGCCGTAGGTAATGGTCTGTACCGGAAGTATGGCTATCGTGCGATGCCTGGCGGCGAAATAGTCGTAGTCGCCGGTTTGGTAGTAAGCGCGGCTGCAGGAAGCCAGGCTCAATATGGCTAGTGCGGCAAAAATAACAGTGCTTCTCATGGCGGATGATTTTTAAATTAGTATGTTTTTGCTACATTCGCCTACTTTTATGCACGCCGGTTAGCTTGCCGGACAAGTCGCAGGTATTTTTAATGTTTTTTTAACAAATGCAAGGGGCAGATAAAGACTTACAGGCTAAAGAAATAGAATGGTTGCACAAGGCGCCCGATCGCTTACTGGCTCATTACCAGTTTATTATCGAGGCCACTGTGACGCGTTTTGCTGCGCGTGGTTTTTTTGCTTTTGAAGAAAAAGAAGAAGTAGTGCAGGAGATTAATCTCCAATTGTGGGAAAAAAAGCTGGATCGCATCAAAGCGCAGTACAACGGCAGCGTGTATTTGCGCACTTATTTTTCAAAAGTGGTTTACAACGCTTGTCTTGAAATAGCGCGCAGCCGCCGGCGTCAACCCCGGTTTTTATCCGACGAATTGTTGCAGTTTACCGGCGACAATACGGCCGGCGCATTCGAGCAGATCGCCATTCGCGATGAATTGCACCGCCTTGAGGGTTTTTTCCGCGGTCTGGCAGGCAAACGCCTCAAATCAGAGCTTTGCCTCAAGCTTTTTGTGCGGTTTATACTGTCGATGCCCGACCTGAGGTGGTTCGAAAGTCCCAAAACCCAGTCAGCCATTGCAGCCATCCGGCAACATTTTTTTGAAGCCTACGACCACCTGTCGGATAAAGAGGTCTACGGCATCATCGTAGACTTGTTCAACATCCTCGAATCGCGCGATACTGATGCAGACTCTTTGCGCAAATGGGTACAACAGTTGGCCGACCGCCTCATCGGGTTGCTCAACGGCGATCCGCCTGTGTCGGCCTACGACCGCGAGGCGCTAAAGATATTGTTGCGGCTGTTTTTTGAGCAAGGCAGGCCCGAAAGTGTTAATTATTAAAACGAAATTCCGGCTTTGCGCCGTTAATGCATATACATTTGAAAAAAACAAATGGCGTTGAACTACTTTGATCAGCACGGACATCTTACCGACGAGGGCATAGCCCGGTATGCCGAGGCGCTCAGGCAGGACGCTGTCGATAAACTGCCTGCCGCTATTGTGCAGCATATCGAGCAATGCGAGTCCTGTCATAGCCAGGCCCTCGA
>JAEUUQ010000305.1 GCA_016787505.1 Saprospiraceae bacterium
CCAGGGCTCGAAAAAATTCACGTTAAAAACCCAATTCAGCAATAGTTTGAGACGCGAAATCCGAACCATGACTTTTGGGGCGACCAATACGCTGCAATCGGTAGTTCCGCCTTTCCATACCTGGCTGCGATTGGTTCGCTCAGGCAATAATTTTACGGCCTATAGCTCTACCAACGGTACGACCTGGGTACAATTTGGGCAGACGGTCACCATTAGCATGAATAGTTGTATCCAAGTGGGTTTGTTTGTGGAAAGTTTAAACAATACGACAACTACGCAGGCTACGTTCGACAACGTATTCACCTCTGGCGGCAATCAGATGCTCTCGCAGGCTCCCCACACACAAGGCATACCGGTTATTGAAATGACGCGCGAGGTAAGCATTTTTCCCAACCCGGCAACGGGAGTTGTCAATATCGACCTGACGGCCTACGCAGGTCGCCCAGTGCGCCTGGAGGTCTGCAACCTGTTTGGGCAAGTCATGCATTACGTGGATATTGACGAAGTGCAACATGACCTTGTCAATATGGATCTGTCGGGTTATGCCAAAGGTGCTTATCTGATTCGCGTTATATCAGGCGGCGCGCCGACCGTAACTAAATTGTTTAATATACAATAATTGCTTTTTTTCCTTGTGTTATTTTGCAAAGAGACGATTCATAATACATGGATCGTCTCTTTGCATTTTATACCTCGCACAGCCAGGTTTTGGGCATGGCCTGAGCTCGGGCGCGAGGTATAATACCTAAAGTAATTATTTAGCAGGTATACATTAACGCCAAAATAAGCGCAAAGGCCTTTACTTCTGATACCCCCGGCCCCTAAAGGGGAGTCTTTCCGCTATTAAGAAAACCCCGTTTACCAAAGGGGGTCCCCTTTAGGGGTTAGGGGTTTGGGTTGGCAATTTCCAGGTTGGGCTGTTAACCTGAAGAGTTATTATTCCAAGATCGTAAAAATAATGTTATTTTATAAATGTAAATAATTGTTTGTCTTGACTAAAGTCATTGCAAATCAAGTCGAAAACATGTATATTTTTTTGCTGAAAAATGGGTCTTTTATTATTAAAACCAGCCCAAAAATCAATTTTCAAAAGAGCCCGATCAAGCAGTTAAATGCAACTTCCAGGTTCGCATATCAGAAAATTCACGAACTATTTGTTCGACTGCATATAAACACAAAAAATGAAAATCATGAACACACGACATCTATTCCTTGCATGTGCCCTCTGCATTCCCCTCGGGTTGTCAGCACAGAATATGTTTACCACGGGGAGCGCAACTTCGCTGGGCGCCAATACTTACCGGCTCACGCCCGCCTCTCAATATCAGGTAGGGGCCGTCTGGGGCCAATCATACGTAAATCTAAACCATGATTTCTGGATTAGCGCAGACATATATTTGGGATCCTACGACAATGATGGCGCCGATGGTATGGCTTTTGTCTTTCAGGACCAGAACCTCTGCACAATGTCCGGCGGCGACGGCGGAGGCTTGGGATATGCCGGCATCAGCCCCTCAGTGGTCGTAGAATTTGATACTTGGTCTAATGATACCGATCCGGTAGCCGACCATGTCGGTATTCAGAAAAACGGAGACTTTGTGCATAGCATTTCCAGCAGTATTGCCGGCCCGGTCGGCCTGTCCTATAACCTTGAAAACGGCAATTACCATCCCATTGTCATTTCCTGGAATGCCGGCACTAAATACATCACGGTGGTGTTGGATGGCGCCACCATAATTAATCAATATGCGGGCAATATTGTGACAGACATTTTTTCCGGAAACAACCAGATTATGTGGGGGTTTACTGCGGCTACGGGCTCCGCTGTCAATGACCAGCGAGTCAAGATTAACCAGGTGTCTTATATAGAATCAGGTTTAGCTTATGCGGACCTCGACGGCGATGGCTATTATATCTGCGGAGGGGATTGTGACGATACTAACCCGGACGTGCATCCCGGCGCCGGTGAAATACTCGACAATGGAATCGATGACAACTGCGACGGCCTGGTAGATATCTTGGTCTACTGCACGCCCTATGATAGTTACGCATGTGAATATTTTTGGATAACTAACGTCACGCTGGCCGGCATCAACAATTCTTCGGATTGCGGGGCAGATGGGTACACTGATTTCAGGGCGCTTTCCGCTTCGCTTGAGCCGGGCGCCACTTATACTATCTCCACCTCCTTTTCCGGTTTCATCTTCCATCGTTATGAATACTGTGTATATGTAGACTGGAGCCGAGATGGAGACTTTGATGACAGTGGAGAGATGGAAGTATATCGTCTTTTGCATTACAGCCCAATTTCCGCTAATATTTCGGTACCAGGCGATGCTACAGGAAGCTATACCATGCGCGTTATTGCTGGTATGTACGTTATCGATCCGTGTTATATTAATTTTGGTGAGGCCGAAGATTACACTATTTTCGTATGCTCTCCAAGTACCTATTATCGCGACAGCGACGGCGACGGCTACGGAAATCCCGCCGTCAGTACCATAGCTTGCACTGCGCCCAACGGCTTTGTCGCTAATAACGACGACTGTGACGACGGCGATGCAGCTATCAAACCGGGCGCTGCTGAATTATGCGACGGCAAAGACAACGACTGCGACGGCCAAATCGACGAACCGTCAGCCATCAGTTCGCCGTGGACGGCCGTTAATGTAGGCGCCGAAGCCCAGGGCTCCTCCTGGTATGATTGCACAAATGGAGGAACCTTTACCCTGAACGCCAAGGGCTACACGACCAATACAACAGACGTACAGCACAGCGTATTCCAAACCCTGTGCGGCAATGGAGATATTATCGCTCATGTAGCGAGTATTTCTACCCAGGGCGGCTGGGCCGGCATTCAGATGCGGGAAAGCGCCTCGCAGGGGGCAATGAAATTCACGATCAAAACCCAGCTCAACACGAACAATAGAAGAGAGGCTCGCACTGTAACTAATGGACCGACCAACAACTTACAAATACAGCGACCGTTCACGTACAACTGGCTGCGCATCACCCGGTCAGGCAATGTATTTACAGCCTACCTCTCTGTTGACGGCGTAAACTGGGGGCAACCTGTCTCCAGTACAATTATGACTATGAACAGCTGTGTTCAGGTAGGTTTGTTTGTCGAAAGCATCAACAATACCACTACCACGCAGGCTACATTTAACAATGTGGGCATCAGCGGCGGTTTGCAGCCGCTGGCGGTATCGCCCGGCACGCAAACGGCGGAAAACCACCAAGATGACCAATTGTCCGTACAGGTATTTCCCAACCCCACCACTGGCGAGGTCAATATCGACCTGACGGCCTATACCGGCCGCGCCGCGCGTATTGAGGTCTGGAACCTGTTTGGGCAAGTCATGCATTACGTGGATATTGACGAAGTGGAACATGACCTTGTCAATATGGATCTGTCGGGTTATGCCAAAGGTGCTTATCTGATTCGCGTTATATCAGACGGCGCGCCTGCTGTAACTAAATTGTTGAATATTCAATAATCACTTTTCCTTGTGTTATTTTGCAAAGAGACGATTCATAATACATGGATCGTCTCTTTGCATTTTATACCTCGCACAGCCTGACCTTGGGCGCGAAATATATTACTCAAAAGCTGTAAAAATAATATTGTTTTATAGGTGTAAATAATTGTTTGTGTTGACTAAAATCATTGTTGATCAAGTTGGAAATATGTATTTTTTTTCAATAAAAAATGGGTCTTTTTTTATTAAAACCAACCCAAAAATCAATTTTCAAAGGAGCCCGATAAAGCGGTAAAATGCAACTTCCAGGGTCGCGTATCAGAAAATTCACGAACTATTTGTTCGACCGCATATAAACACAAAAAATGAAAATTATGAGCACACGACATCTATTCCTTGCATGTGCGCTCTGCATTCCCTTAGGTTTGTCAGCACAGAATATGATTACCACGGGAAGCGCAACTTCGCTGGGCGCCAAAGAGTGGGACCTCAGTGCGGACGGGCCGAGTGAAGGTTATAAAGGAGGAGATGTTGACAGGCGCTAAACCCGGCCCCGGGGTAACTGCTACCGGCGGCAGACAGTTGCCACGGGGATACATACCGGTTGCCGCCGTCCTAAAATGATATCCATGAAAAAGCGATCTATTCATCTCCTGCTTCTGATATTACTCTCGTTTTGCAGCTGGGGTTCACTGCATGCCACGATCCGCTACGTAAAACAGGGTGGCGCCGGCGACGGCTCCTCCTGGACCAATGCTTCCGGTGATCTGCAAGCCATGATCAACGCCTCCGGCGCCGGCGACCAGGTCTGGGTAGCTGCCGGCACCTACAAGCCCACCAGCGGCTCAAACCGGACCATTTCTTTCGTCATGAAAAACGGCGTGGCCATCTACGGCGGCTTCCCCAACACGGGCAACCCCGGCTTGGGCAACAGGAACTGGGCCACCCACGTGACCACCCTCAGCGGCAATATCGGTACTATTAGCTTCGCAGACAACTCCTACCACGTCATCAATAACTCCGGCCTGAATAACACCGCTGTGCTCGACGGCTTTACCGTCAGTGGGGGGAATGGGAATGGCCTCAATTATCAGGAGGACGGCGGCGGGATGTTCAACACCTACTCCTCTCCTACCGTTACTAATTGCATTTTCTCCGCCAATTCGGCAAATCACCAAGGCGGCGGGATGTACAACGGAACCTCCGCTCCGAAGGTGACCAACTGCAGTTTTTCCGGCAATTCGGCTCTATTTGGCGGCGGGATGATGAATGAGGAGGAAAGCGCTCCTCAGTTGACCAACTGCAGTTTTTCCAGCAATTCGGCTCTATTTGGCGGCGGGATATTCAATGAGGAGGAAAGCGCTCCTCAGTTGACCAACTGCAGTTTTTCCGGCAATTCGGCAGCTTATGGCGGCGGCGGGATATACAACTCTTCCTCCTCCCCGACGGTGATCAACTGCAGTTTTTCCGGCAATTATGAAACTACCGGCGGCGGCGGGATGTACAACGAGGACTCCTCCCCGACGGTGACCAACTCCATCCTCTGGGGCAACAGCAGCGGGATTGATGGAGATGGCACCGTCAAATACTCCATTGTGCAGGGCGGCTACGCGGGTACGGGCAACCTCGACATGGACCCGCTTTTTGTCGGCGCCGGCGACCTGCGGCTGCAAACCTGCTCCCCCGCTATCAACACAGGCAGTAACGCCGCCGTCCCCTCCGGTGTCACCACTGATCTGGACGGTAACCCCCGCTTCTTCAATAGCGGGGTGGTGGACATGGGGGCGTATGAGTTTCAGGGCAACCCGACCCCCGTGGTCGCAGCCTGCCAGGGCCAAACAGTCACCCTGAACAGTATGAACGCCGCCACCCTGGCAGCCTCGGCGCTCGACAACGGCTCCACCGGCTGCGGTACGTTGTCCTTCACCGTAGGCGGACAGTCTTCAATGAATTTCACCTGCGCCAACATCGGATCACAGCAATATACACTTACGGTTACCGATACACGGGGGCAAATGGCCACCTGCATGGCCACTGTGACGGTGCAGGGCAACACGCTGCCTACCATCACCTGCCCGGCTACCCAAATTTTGGTGCTGGGCGCCAACTGCACGGCGGCACTGCCCAATTACACAAGTTTGGCCACCACCAACGACAACTGCGGCGTCCAGAGCGTAACGCAATCACCCGCGGCGGGTACCTCCGTCTCCGGTGCAGGCGATATGACCGTAACCCTGACGACGACAGATGTCAACAATAACAGCTCGGAATGTCAATTGATCGTCACCAAAGTGGACAATACAGCGCCTACGGTACAATGCTTTCCGCAAACCCTCACCTTCAACGGCGAAACGCAGTTTGTCTTAAATGCCGATGACCTCGTGGATGCCGCCGACCATTGTGGGGTGGCGAGCATTGCCTTCTCTCCTCCGGCCATTACCTGTGCTCAGTTGGGGCAGGTTGTCACGGTGACCGCTACAGTAGCCGATATCAACGGAAATGAGTCTACTTGCACCAGCCAGGTCACCGTCACCGGCCTGCCTTGCGGCTGGAGTCAAAACCCCGGCGGCGTGAACTGCGCCAATGGCAGCAGCATAGCCTACAACTCGGTCAACGGCGTATGGACCGCCACGAGCACCAACTGCTATTCGAGCAATTTCAACAGCGACGCGGCGGCTTTTGCCCAACGCACGCTCTGCGGCGACGGCAGCATCACCGCGCAGGTGACCGGCATCAATGGTGACGGCTGGGCCGGTATTGTCATGCGCGAAAGCAATGCCCCCGGGGCCAGGAAAGCGCAGTTGATGACCAATCTGGGCAACCTTAGTCGCCGGGAATTCCGCACGACTATCAACGGAGCGGCCAATCCGCAGCAGTTCTCCTGCAACCAGCGCTACTGGCTGCGCATCGTGCGTATGGGCAATCAGTTCATCATGTACGTTTCTCCTAACAGTGCAGCCTGGTATTTAGTCGCTTCACAGACTATAGCAATGCCCGGTTGTATCCAAATGGGATTGGTGGCAACCAACTACACAGCCAACAGCACTGTGACTGCCACTTTTGCCAATGTAAATATCAGCGGCGGCGTATCGCCGTTGACGGTTTCGCCTGATACGCCCACGGCCGTGGCCGTATACCCCAACCCCACCACAGGCGAGGTGAATATCGACCTGAGGGCCTACGCCGGCCGCGCCGTGCGCCTGGAGGTCTGCAACCTGTTTGGGCAAGTTATGCATTACGTGGATATTGACGAGGTACAGCATGAACCTGTCCACTTGGATCTGTCAGGTTATGCCAAAGGTGCTTATCTGATTCGCATTATAACAGACGGCGCGCCCGCTGTAACTAAATTGTTGAATATCCAATAATCACTTTTGCTTGTGTTATTTTGCAAAGAGACGGTTCATGATACATGGATCGTCTCTTTGCATTTTATACTTCGCACAGCCTGATCCTGGGCGCGAAATATATTAATCAAAAGCTGAAAAAATAATATTGTTTTATAGGTGTAAATAATTGTTTGTGTTGACTTAAGTCATTGCAAATCAAGTCGAAAACATGTATATTTTTTTGGTGAAAAATGGGTTTTTTTTTTAAATCAACCCGAAAATCAATTTTCAAAAGAGCCCGATCAAGCGATAAAATGCAACTTCCAGGGTCGCATATCGGAAAATTCACGAACTATTTGTTCGACCGCATATAAACACAAACAATGAAAATCATGAACACACGACATCTATTCCTTGCATGTGCCCTCTGCATTCCCCTCGGGTTGTCAGCCCAAATTATGACTACCACGGGGAGCGCAACTTCGCTGGGCGCCAATACTTACCAACTCACTCCCGCCGCCGGTGAAATACTCGACAATGGAATCGATGACAACTGCAACGGCCTGGTAGATATCTTGGTCTACTGCACGCCCTATGTTAGTTACGCATGTGAATATTTTTGGATAACTAACGTCACGCTGGCCGGCATCAACAATTCTTCAGATTGCGGGTCAGGTGGTTACACTGATTTCACTGCGCTCTCCGCTTCGCTTGAGCCGGGCGCTACTTATCCCATCCTCATCTCCCTCTCCGGTTACTACTACCCTAATTCTGTATACAGTGTATATGTAGACTGGAGCCGAGATGGAGACTTTGATGACAGTGGAGAGAAAGTAGCATTTGGTTATTCCTCCTTTTACATCAACGAAATTTCCGCTAATATTTCGGTACCAGGCGATGCTACAGGAAGCTATACCATGCGCGTTACTGCTGGTAGGTTCATTATCTATCCGTGTAAAATTTATTATGGTGAGGCCGAAGATTACACTATTTTCGTTTGCCCTGCACCAACAACTTACTATCGCGACAGCGACGGCGACGGCTACGGAAATTCCGCCGTCAGCACCACAGCTTGCGCTGCGCCCAACGGCTTTGTGGCCAATAACGGCGACTGCGACGACGGGGATGCATCTATCAAACCGGGCGCTGCTGAATTATGCGACGGCAAAGACAACGACTGCGACGGCCAGATCGACGAATCGTCTGCCATCAGCTCGCCGTGGACGGCCGTTAATGTAGGCGCCGAAGCCCAGGGCTCTTCCTGGTTTGATTGCACAAATGGAGGAACCTTTACCCTGAACGCCAAAGGCTATACGACCAATACAACAGACGTACAGCACACCGTATTCCAAACCCTGTGCGGTAATGGAGATATTATCGCTCGTGTAGCGAGTATTTCTACCCAGGGCGGCTGGGCCGGCATTCAGATGCGGGAAAGCGCCTCGCAGGGGGCAAAGAAATTCACGATCAAGACCCAACTCAATACGAACAATAGAAGAGAGGCTCGCACTGCTACTAATGGACCGACCAACAACTTGCAAATACAGCGACCGTTCACGTACAACTGGCTGCGCATCACCCGGTCAGGCAATGTATTTGCAGCCTACCTCTCTGTTGACGGCGTAAACTGGGGGCAACCTGTCTCCAGTACCACTATGACTATGAACAGTTGTATCCAGGTGGGTTTGTTTGTGGAAAGTATCAACAATACCACGACCACGCAGGCCGTCTTTGCCAATGTAAATATCAGCGGCGCCGTATCGCCGTTGACGGTTTCGCCTGATACGCCCACGGCCGTGGCCGTATACCCCAACCCCACCACAGGCGAGATGTATATCGACCTGCCTTCCTACGCCGGCCGCGCCGTGCGCCTGGAAATATACAACCTGCAAGGCCAACTGCTGCACTTTGCCGAAATACCGGAAGTCCAAACCACGGAGCGCCTCGACCTGTCGGCATATCCAAGCGGTATGTACCTGGTGAAGGTGAAATCGGAGGGGCTACCCGATGTGAGCAAACGATTGGTATTGAATTAGTGAACTGTGAACAGTGAACTGTGAACTGCACCCCGATCAGTTCACTGTTCACTGTTCACTGTTCACTGTTCACTATCTCATTCCACTTTTACAAACCGCTGCCTGGCCCTGCCGCCGTCAGCATATTGCAAGTCAATATAGATTACGCTTTCTGGTAACCCACTGATATCCAATGTTTCCGGCAAACCGTTGAAGGTCAGATCTTTTAGCAAAAGCGACCTGCCGTCGGGACTAATCAACTCAACTGTACAAACTCCCTGTTTGCTCGACGCAATCTGTATATACTGCTGTGCCGGCACCGGAAATACGCTTACGTTGATTTCTTCCAGTTGGTTCCATTGTACAAATATCTCCTCGCGATTGCTGTATACTATCCGCCCTTGCGCATCTACGCCGATGACCTGGTATTCGTTGAGGCCAAATGCGGGGTTGGAATCAAGGTATGGGTAAACCCTTTGACCCGGCACAGCCTCTATGGTTCCGATGGTTTTTAATACGCTCCCAGGAATGCTCCGCAACACGAAGAAATGGTCTATTTCTCCGGCAGCCGTCAAACTCCAACTCAAATCTACCCCGCCGCCCTGGTGCTCGAAGGCTTCCAGCTGGATGTCGTCAACAGGCCCCAGGAGCGTGTCTCCTATGCACAGTCCCAAGGTCCAAAGCAAAACGCCGTTGTTTTGGGCTACGCATGCATTGCTGTACGTGACGCCATCGCAACCGCATACGGGGTTGAATATTTGCACGCAAGGATCGTTGCTGACTTGCGAGGGATCCGGACACAAAAACTCGCCCAGACTATCACACGGCGGTAATTCAAAACAATGCGTGACATAACAACAGGTGATGTCAATCGAATCCCCGACGATCTGCCGCAATACGATGTCTATGCATATCTGCCCGGTTTGCGATCCGTCGATCAATATGGAAATAGGATCGGAGGTGTCTACCATCGCCGGCGGACCTGGATTGTAAGGCAATACAGGGTTGATATTTATCAAATCCGGACTTACATTGGTGTTGCTCGACGGTTGCTCTACAATACCCACGGCATTGACGAGGAAGGAGGAGTAATTCTCAAACTGGAAGGTGTACACATAATCCTGGCTCCCATCGGCGTTGGTGATACACTGCAGGGTGTCGTTGACTACCGCCAGACACGAAGGACAATATACGGCAATGGTATCGGTGCATATTACTTCCGGCGCCGTGCCCGCGCCGCCACTTATCCAATTGATTTCGATGTAAATGGAATCGGTGGTAGTGGTCCCCTCTACACAAAAATCAAAAAGCGGATAATTTACCCCGTTGGGCACCAGTCCGCTGTTGTGCTGCCAGTTGAAGCTGTTGGTGGGCCCCGGCGGCGTATACGTCCAGCCGTTTAACAAAGCCTGCAAGGTGTTCCAACCGCTGAAGTTGATGCCCGGATTGAGGATGTTGACCTGTAAACCGGTGATGAGGTTGGGGAATACCGTGAGCGTATCGGTGAGAAACAGGGTAAAGCAACACTCGTCCGCTTGTAGCGAATCGACGGGTTCTACACTTGCATCCAGGTACGGACAGGGATCGCAAAGCGGGAAGGCAATGCAGGTATCTATTTCTGCACAACAAAGCCTTTCTTCTATGCCGTCGTGCGCAGACAATACAAAACACAGCGAATCGCCGTACAAGTCGGTATTGGTTTGTATCAAAAATATCAACATCATCTGCTCGCCGGGGTACAAGGTATCGGTCAGTACGTATGCTGGAGGTGACGGCACAAAGGTCACGCCAGGAGGAGGGTTTTGTATGTTAAATTGTATGAAACCCACTGGAAATCCGCCACTGGGGTTCGCTACGGTCGCGATGTATTTATACCCCAGCGAATCGCAGACCAGGCTATCGGAGACGATATACAAGCAAGCCTGTTCGGGCATGCAATCGAGCAGGAGGGTATCCGAGCAGAAGGACTCGTATTCGCCGTTGAGGTAATTGATTACAATGTATTGGGGGGTAGCTAAAACGTTTTCCAGGCAAAAATCGATCATGTCGATTACCTGCGCAGGCATTGGCCCAAAACCGGTGGGCGTTATCGTCACACTCGTCGAGTTAAAGTTGGGTGTAAATAAACCTGCCGCCGTATTGTAGCCGTTGGCAAAGGTGATGCCGTTGAGGGCCTGCACCTGTATGCCGAATACGGGTTGGTTGCCGATATTGGCGTAGTCGAGCGACCAGCAACACGCGGTGTCGGGCTGTACCTGGGTGGGCGTTACGGTAAGCCCCAGCGATTCGCAACCGGAGCTGCATTCGCAGTCAAAGACTTCGACGTCGCCGATAAGTCCTTTTACATAAAATTGCCCGGTTACGTCGTTGTCGCTATCGATGAAAATGCTGTTGAGGCTGGCATAACTACCGGCGGTGTTACCCGATGCGGGTATGATGGCCATGCCGTAAGCAATCTGGCTCGACCCGCCGAATACCAGCGCATCGCCCGTGGCGATTATTTCGGTGTCGCAGCCGTCGGCAGGTGGCGCATTGCCGGTAAAACTGGTATATGCGTAGTCAACCCCGCCGGCAGCGTTGGTATTGCTCAGTCCGGCGCCTACAAATATGGACTGGCTGGGTGGCCAGGCGCCCGTACTGCCCGAATATTGAAATACAAAATTGGCATGCGCCCCAAGCCGCTCTGCAATCAACATCCGCACGCCGTCGCCCGCAAAAGCGATATCGGGTACCGGCTTGTCGCGCACCTGGAATTCGAAAAATTCCGTGCCCACGATTAATCCCGTGCCGGCATTGACAGCTATGGAGTATATCTCAGCGTTGACGCTGCTGGGGTCGCGGGCAAAATACAGTCGATTTTCTACCGGATTGAAGCCGATGCCATACACGTTTTGCGCAGTGCCGGCCTGACCTGCAAATGCCGGGTCGAAAATTTGCAATATCGTGCCCGGTGCAAAGGAGGTGTTGTCGGCAGCGGCAATGACGTTGATGGTCTGGTCGGCCCGGTTGGTGACATACAGCAACTGGTGGGTTTTGTTGTAGGTGATGTTTCCCAGACCGCTATTATTATTAAAAAGCGTAGTACCACCTACCACTGTAGGCGCTGCGGAAGCGGTTACGAAATTGGTTACTCCGCCGGTAAAAGCGTTGATGAGGAACACGATGCCGTTGCCGTTTACGATAGGCGGTGAAGACCAGTAAGTGGCCGTGGCTGCGCGAGTGGCATAGGCATTGAAATCGCCGTCGATAGCCAACCCGAAGATGTAACCCATGCGCCCGCTATTCCAGTCGGGGTGGGTGTAATACGGCGCCGCCCAACTGAGATTGACCCCCTGCGGAGCGCCGGTGCGGTTGCGGATATCTCTCAATGATAACACAACCCCCGGGGTAGCCCCGTTATCGGCGCCAAACGAGTTGAGCGCCATACCGCACCTGAATCGCTTTTGCTCGGGCCGGAAGTAAAACGGGCCGGGTTGACTGAATGCATTAGGAGGTAGGTCGGCGTTATAACTGGTGGGCGTGGTAGGAGAGTATTCTGCAGGGTCATAAACCACCACCACGGAATATACGCCGGGAGGCAGTCCGATAAAACCGTAACGACCGTTGCCGTCGGTCAACGCACTGTCCAGCAATACGCCCTGGCTGTTGAATAACTCGATCACGAAATTGCCGATACCCGGCTCGGTAGCAGGGTCGTTGATGCCGTCGCTGTTAAAATCAAAACATACAAAATCAACCAATGCCCCAAATCCCATGTTGGGCCGGTTGATGAAGTCGAGGTTGGGAATCAATTGCCCGACACCCAGGGCCGTTACCAATACAGGGCCGGTAAACCAAAAGGTGTTGGGGAAATTGGCGTTGATAGTTACAGCATAGTCGCCCGCCGGCAAGCCGCTAAACCGGTAGCCTCCCAGTCCGTCGGTTTGGGTCGTTTGCGCGCCGTTGGGCCCGTCGAGGGTGATCTGCGCGCCTACTATGGCCGGCTCGAAGGGGTCTTGTATGCCGTTACCGTTGAGGTCGTAGTAGGCTGTTCCTGCAATCGTACCCAGCGTGGTCATGTCTACGATGGCAAAGTTGACGCCGGTGACCTCCCCGTCGGGCTCCAAAATGACGGTTTGCGTAGTCGGCGTGGAGGCCAGGTTGGGGTTGTTCAATTGCACGATGAGAAAGTACTGCCCCGGTGTGAGATTGCAAAACTGGTACGTTCCATCTATTCCGGTCATTTGCTGTAATAAGGCGCCGGCACTATTGATGGCACTGACGGTCAGTCCGGGAATACCCGACTCAGTGGGGCCTTGTACGCCGTTGTTGTCGTCGTCCCGGAATACGGTACCCGATATACAATTAAAGGGCTGCGCCCAAGCCGCCATAGCTGTAACCCCCCAAAAGGCTGCCAGGAAGATCAGGCGTGTAAGGTTTTTTTTCATGGTCAATGGATTTTGATAAATGATGATTGAGTGCTGATTATTAGCTTATTATCGCAAAATCAACAGACGTAAAACTTCTATATGCGCATCGTAAGGCTGTATCAGGATGAAATACACCCCGGCGGGCCATTGTCGTGTGTCCAGTCGAATACGCGAGCTTGTCTTTATCCACTGCCGGTCGATGAGTACACCGCCGGAAGTATATACTGCGTAAAAAAAATTTGTTACCTGTTCGATGAATTGCAATTCTACCCAGTCGCGAGCCGGATTGGGCCACAAAGCAATTTGTGGGTTAACCGCCACCGGGGCAACGCCGGTGATGGGGCAGTCGATGAGGATCGTATCGCACACTTCCAGCGTAGCAAGATCAGCATCATAACATAAATTGCCATCGAGGTCGTAACGGGTCACTCGCATGCATACCCGGTAGTCGCCTTCCATGGTGTAATTGTAGATAAATGACGCATCTCCGGGCAGGAAAGACCCAATGGTAGGACCCCCGCTGAGCATTCGGATACGCCAAAACACTTCGTCGCATTCGCTTAATGAATCAGTAGTGAAAGTGGCAGTCTGTCCGGTACAATCCAGTGCGTAGGTGAAACGCTGCGCCACATCGGCTTCAAAATCTGTGTATTCCGTACAACAGCGGTCGCATACCGGTATGTCAATGCAATGCGTCACGGTACAGCAATCCAGCGCGATGTCGACATCCAGGAGCCTGCTGGCGGTAAATTCCAAACACACGCTGGTCAGCGCCGCCGCATCAGGCCGCAATTGTATGCTGAGCCCTCCGGCAGTGGCGCCCGGCAGTAGGGCAGGGGCAAACACAATCTCGTCTTCTACCACCAGGTCTTCACCCGGATTTTCTCTGAATCGCAGCCTGTTGACGGTAAAACCGCTGTTGTTGGTATAGTTAAAGGTGTAAAGATAACTGCTATCCGGCATGCAGGTCGTGCTATCCGGCCAAATGGCACTGCAGTTCTGGCAGACAAATTCCAGCGTATTGGTGGCCGATATGGTGTTGTTATTCAGCCAGTTGACCGCCATTCGAATGGGTTGGTTGGATGTCCATTCATTTATACAAAAGTCAAAAAGCGAGTAACCGCCGGTGGGTAAATTTCCGCTGGCACGCGACCAGCGCAGGCGACGCTGGGGCTCGGGTATGCTGTGTATCCACCCTCCGGATAGGTCATAGTTTATGGCAGAAAATTGCGCATCAATAGAAAATAAACTCACCTCTATGCCGTCGTAAGGGCCGTCGGCGGGGTCGTAGTTGAACGAAAGGGTATAACAACACGTTGCGGAATCAACCGCTGATAGATAGACCGTAGACGCAAACTCCTCTCTGCCATACAGACACACCTGCATGAACAGCAATTGGATGATCAAAGGATGACATTTTCTTTGGCGCATGCACCCTGAGGGTTTGTAGTGCCGTTTATTTAGTATTTAAAGGTAATTATATTTGTTATTAATAGGGATTTATGTATTAAATTAATTGAAATAATTAATGTATTAAAAATATTACATTGAATATTTGTTTTATTTTAAAATATAATACAGATAATTCAGCCGCACAGTACAATTACTCCTCTCGTTTCACAAACAAGAAACTCTGCGTACCGCCTTCTACCTCCATCCGAAGCCAATAAGCCCCCGGCGCCAGGCTGCTCACATCGTACACGGTCACCGGCGTTTGATCTTGCGGATATTTGCGGATTACTTGCCCCGTAGTGGATAATATGGTAGCGGAATAAACAGGTATGCCGGCATCGTCGGCGCGAGGTTTGACCGACAGATACAGGTTGTCTTTTACCGGGTTGGGATATATATTAACGGCAAATCGATCTGACAAATTCGAAGTACTCGTGGCGTCGTCATTGCTGTAGCCTATTGTAGGCGCTTGCATCACGAAGTTCCCCGTACCGTTGGGCACCCTGGCCATGGCAATATTGGTTTCCTGATAACCGAACGTAACCGCATCAAGCTCTTCTTCAAACGGATTCGACAAGATAAGATCTTCCCCATCCCGCGATAGTTTGAAGTTGGCGTGAAGGCCTGCCTGTTCTCCGTCTTCGTCGGCCCAAACGATCACATAACCGCCGGCGGCAATGGAAGCCCCCGCCGGGAAGGTCCACTTGGTGGGGTTGTCGAGCTTGTCGCTCAGGTAAAAACCGGACAGGTCAAAGTTCTGGTTGCTGTTATTGTAAATTTCAATCCAGTCTTCGTGTTCGCCATCCTGGTCTTCGATGTTGGAGGTGCTGTCATTTACCGCCATGAATTCGTTGATGACGAGGCCCTCGCCATAAACCTGCGATTGGACATGGTTGGCCAAAAAGAGACTGAAAAGTGCAATGATAATTGTATAGTTGAAACGCATGAGTACCTGGTTTTAACATGAAAGCATAATTGCGACTGTACGACTGTACGACTGTACGACTGTACGACTGTACGACTGTACGACTGTACGACTGTACGACTGTACGACTGTACAAACTTAAGTGTACAAGATACGGGAAACTCCTAAGTTCGCAAAGTCGCAAAGTCGTACAGTCCTAGAGTCGCACAGTCCATCACTGCTTGACAATCTTTTTAGTATAAATTCCCCTTTCCGTCTGCAATCGCAGAATATACATCCCCGCACTGGCATACGCCGGCAACTCAAGCGCCAGCATATTCTGCCCCGGCGATAATTGCTCCCAGCTCTGCTGAGCCACCACCGCACCTGCCGTAGTCAGCAGCGTAGCCTTCAGCGGACCGGCCTCCATCAGGTCGATTTCGCAGGTGAACTGGTCGCGGAAGGGGTTGGGGTATACCGTCACTTCAGCCAGCCCTGCCGGCTCGGTAGCGCTGTTGGCGCAAGCCGTCGATACGCTGAACGACACATCGGCGCTTACCGTATTCCCGCAAACGCTGAATACTTCGATTTCATAGCTAGAGCAATTGTTGAGCCCTTCGATGATGAATTCGGGATCGAGCACCGAGATAGCCTCCCATTGGCCGCTTTCCGCATCGCGCCAGCGCACGATATAGCTGATGGTGTTGAAGGGGCCGTTCCAGGAGAGCGATATGGTGGTGGCGGTGGAGTCTATTTCTATTGTCGAAGGCGACGCACAAGGCACGTCGGGCGCAAAAAAGGCCGTGATGGTGTCCCCCATGATCATACTCAGGCTGATGGCATCAGAGGTGGCGTCGGGGCCGAATACCTGGTTGGCAACTTCCCAGTGGTCTAATTCCCAGCCCTGGGCCGGCTGCGCAGTGAGGGTAATGGGGATGTCGCCAAAATATTCGGCATTGTAGGGGTAAGTGTCTGGAGCAATGGTGTTTACCAATACTTTGTTGGAAAAACCCGCCGGTTCTACGCGCACTTGAAGCGGGTAGGGGCCCGACACTTCGTAGCAATCGCCGATGCCGCCGTTGATGACGATGCAGCGGTCGTTGATGAAGTCGCGGATGGTCTGCACGTTGATGAGCCACGACTGATAAGAGCCGCCCCAGCGGGCTACCTGGCCGTACATCTCCGGCTCAATGACCGCAACCATGGAATCGAGCAGGGCGATCATGTAATCGCACGACAAGTAGGTGTTGTTCAAATCGGCATACCGGTTGACGTATAACGCGTGGAATTCTTCGTTCTCCATCAGCGATATGATGAGGTCGACATGCCCCTGTGGGTCGGAAGATTCACTGTATTCTTCGTTGTCGCAGGGGTCGGCATTGGGGCTTACATCGGGAATGGAGGTATAATTTATATAATGACCGAATATGGCGTCGAGGTCCCACAAGAGATAACGCCATTTCAGTTGCTCGCCTTCGGGGTTGCGGCCCCGCCACCATGCGGTATTCCAGTTGAGCCAGTCTTTGCACACTACGTGTGTGTTCAGGATCATATAGTCAATGAGGCTCAATACGTTGAGTTGGTCTTTTACGATTTCGTAGTTGGGCTGCGCCGACATGTCGTTGGTGGTGATGAAGTTGTGCAGGGTGTACCAGTCGGCCCAGTCGCCGTATTCAATCCAGGTAGCGCCCCAGGTTTTGATCATGTCGATATCGTATTTGCCCTGATTGTAATAGTATTCGGTGAAGTCGCTGTCATCTACTTTTTCCCTGATTTCATATACGCCCCAGTATTCGCCGTTGGCATACAACACGCATGGCTTATAGGTGCGCTCGTCGAGCTCGAGCCCGGCGCGTTGCGAAAGCGTATGCGCGTAAGCGTCGCGGATATGCGCGCCGTTGCCGTGGAAGGGATAGTTGTCGTTGGCGGCTGCTTTAAGGATAAGTCGCTGGTATTCTTCGCGATCCGTGTTGTCGAACACCTTGTGCTCTATTTCGTCGTCGTAGCCGAATTCATCGCGGGTGATATAATCGATGCCGCGTTGTCCGTAGGCCCAGCTGTCGTTGCCGTGCTTGTTGTATTCGCCTTCGGCTTCGTCTATCTGTTCACCATTTTCAAATAGTTCAAAAGAACCCCAGGGGCTGCTATAGCTGCCGTTGAGCAACTCGTCGAGCTCACCGCCCGCCACGGAGATTACCGGTATGGTATGGGATACGTTGATGAAGTAGGTGTTGGTTTGGGTCAAACCCGGCAAAACCAAGGGATCGCTCGAAAATACCCGCGCCCGCACTACGGTGGTTTCGGTGATGTCGATAGGGCCGCTGTATGCAGGAGAAGTAGCGCTTGGCTCCGACCCGTCGGTGGTATAGCGTATGGTCAATCCCACCGGCCCAAATATGGACAGGCTTAACGTATTGGTGTAAAAACCCGCCGGCAGGTTAAATATGGGCATGGGGGTGTAGCCGTTGCGGGCTATCGTGTTATTGACCGCGCCGGGGGTGGGTTGGTCGTATATCTTCCAATCGCCAGCCGTATTGCGGCCAAAAGAGTGGTTGGCGCGGTTGGGGTCTTCCCAGTGAAACTGATCGATGACGTTGCCCGCCGGATCGGCTAATACGGCGTCTTCTTCGGCGGTTTGCGTAATGCGAAAACTGGTATGCCACTGGCCGAAATAATAGCCGTCGCGCCCCGAGGCAAATATTACTAAATATTGCCCGGGCGCTATGCCTGCACCTGCCGGAAAGGCCCACTTGGTGGGATTGTCGATATTGTCACTCAGGTAATACCCTGTAAGGTCGATTGTGGCATTCCCCAAATTGTATAATTCTATCCAGTCTTCGTGCTCGCCGAAATAATCGGCATAAATATTCCTGTTGGCGGCACTTACTTCGTTGATGCGGAGCTGCGCAGCCGCAGGGCCGGCAACGAGCATGCTAAGGAGAGCGATCAGTGT
Source organism: Saprospiraceae bacterium (assembly GCA_016787505.1). Classification (GTDB taxonomy): domain Bacteria; phylum Bacteroidota; class Bacteroidia; order Chitinophagales; family Saprospiraceae; genus JABWBR01. The sequence continues at coordinate 18,545 of JAEUUQ010000305.1, forward strand.
AAAGTTTCTTTTAAGCATATGCTAATATCCGGTTAATTAAATTGTGCCTAAAATTACGCTTAAAAAAGATAGGACTTGTCGTCATTTTACCCGTATTTAGATTTTGTCGGCAAGTTTGCCATTCCATAATTCATAATATTATGCGCACGCTTACTGTTTTACTGGCTGTTTTTATGGCTATTCCCACAATGGCACAAGATATCCCTCCCATGCCGGTAGTGCCCACACCTGAGCAAATCGCCTACCAGGAGCAGGAACTGATCGGCTTTATTCATTATACTGTAAATGCGTTTACCGACAAAGAATGGGGCGACGGCAAGGAAAACCCCGCTATTTTCAACCCCTCCCAATTGTCTACCGACCAATGGGCCAAAGTAGCCCGGCAGGCAGGTATGAAACAACTCATCATTACGGCCAAACACCACGACGGCTTTTGCCTTTGGCCCTCCCGGTTTACCGGCCACTCGGTGAAAAACAGCCCCTGGAAAAACGGCCAGGGCGATGTGGTCGGCAACCTGGCCGCTTCCTGCCGCAAAAACGGCCTGCGACTGGGTATCTATCTCTCTCCCTGGGACCAACACGAACCCTCATACGGCAGCGACAGCTATAATTCATTTTATATGAATCAATTAGAAGAATTGCTGACACAATACGGTGAAATATCAGAGGTGTGGATGGACGGCGCCCGTGGCGAAAATGCAAAAGACATGGTATACGATTTCGACGCCTGGCGCAGCCTCATCTACCGCCTCCAACCCAATGCCCTGATTTTCTCCGACGCAGGCCCCGACATCCGCTGGATCGGCAACGAACGCGGCTACGCCGGCGAAACCTGCTGGTCGACGATAAATAGCGACGATATCGTGATCGGCAAGGCCGATATGGCCTACCTCAATACCGGCGACCCGCAGGGCCGGCGCTGGCTCACCGGCGAATGCGACGTGTCTATCCGCCCGGGCTGGTTTTATCACCCCCGCGAAGATAGCCTGGTCAAATCTCCCCATCAATTGATCGAAATCTATTATAACTCGGTAGGCCGCAACGGCGTTTTACTCCTCAACCTGCCCCCCGACCGCCGCGGCCTCATCCACGAAAACGATATTCGCACGTTAAAGGCTTTTCGCAAAATTATTGACCATACTTTCCGGAAAAATCTGGCTTTACGCCAAAAAGCAAGCGCCGACCACTACCGCCAACAAAACCCGCGGTTCGCAGCCCAACACCTCACCGACGGCGATAACCAAACCTACTGGGCCGCCGACGACGACAAACGCCAGGCGACGCTGACGATTACGCTCAACAAACCGCGCCTGTTTAACCGCATTATGCTGCAAGAACCCATCCGCTTCGGCCAGCGTGTCTCCGCCTTCCACATCGACGTCGAAATAGACGGCCAGTGGATTACTATAGCCCGCGGAACGACCATCGGCTATAAACGCCTGCTGCGATTTGATGCAATAAAATCGGGAAAAGTAAGAATTGTAATTGACGACGCCCTCGGCCCGCCGGCACTGTCAAATGCCGGTTTGTTCCTTGCGACAAAAGAATAGACTGTGCAGATAACCCAACTCTGTGCCACTCCGTTTTACTCCGTTTAACTCTGTGGTAAAAAAAACCACGTTATAAAAACAACAACGACCCATCGCCATAACTCAAAAACCGGAAATCATTATCCAGCGCATAGCGATAAATATCCCGCCAGTCATTGCCCACCGCAGCGGCTACCAGTAAAAGCAGCGTACTCGAAGGCTGGTGAAAATTGGTGGCCAATGCGTCCACCATGCGAATGCGATAACCCGGGGCAATCAGCAATTGCGTGGGGGCTATCAGGCGCTCCATGCCTAGCTCTTCCATCCATATAAGTAGCGCCTCCAGTGCGGCAGTCACCGAAGTTTGGCCAAGCCTGCCCTGATACGCATCCCATTGGCTGATCTGCAGTTCTTCGAGCGACAAACCCGGCCGTTCAAGCAGTTTGCTACCCATTAGGAACAAACTTTCGAGCGTGCGCAGTGAGGTGGTGCCCACGGCTATCACCTGCCTTTCGCCGTGGCCTTTTAGCAGCTTTTCAAGAAAGGCTGTCGTGACATCAAAATACTCGGCGTGCATCTCGTGGTCGCCGATGGTTTCTGATTTCACGGGCCGGAATGTGCCCGCGCCCACGTGCAAAGTGAGATATTCGCAGCTTACATTTTTATCGCGCAGCCGTTCGAACAGCGATTCAGTATAATGCAGCCCTGCCGTCGGCGCCGCCACCGAGCCGTCGTGGCGGGCGTAGATCGTCTGGTAGCGTTCGCGGTCGAGTTCTTCTGCCGGGCGATGCAGATAGGGTGGGAGGGGTACCTGTCCGGCCAGGGTAAGCACCTCGGCAAAAGTGACCGATGCCGGCGTCCAGCGAAACCGTACCCGAAAGTGGTCGCCGGTCTTTTCAAGCAATTCCGCTTCCAGTGAGATGGCATCGGCGCCTTGCGTGAGTGTCCTTTGCAGCGGGCCCGATTTCCACTTTTTAGCGCCGCCTACCAGGCACAACCAGGTGGCTTCGCCGGTGGCCAACAGGCCGGTATTGAGCTCGCCTTCCGGCGACAGGCAAAACAATTCGATTGCAGCGCCGCTGGGCAAATTGAACAGCAGTCGCGCCGGTATCACCCGCGTATTGTTGAACACCAACATCGCATCAGGGGCGATATGCCGGTCGAAATTGCGGTACACATCTTCCGAAATGACTCCATCGCGGTATACCAGCAACTTCGAAGCGTCGCGCTCCGCCAAAGGGTATTTGGCAATGCGACCCTCGGGTAAATCGTACGTATAATCTGCAATGCGAATATCTTCCGTTCTCATGTCGTTTTCAATAACCGCTGGGTGGGGAAAAAGTTCTTTTTCACCTACAGCCAACCACTAATTGTTGATCGCGATAGAACATCATTTCCTGTTTTTGTTATATACCGGTTTAGAATTAAAAGTATCTATTTAGGTTGACCGTGTTATTCGCGAATTGCACTCCCACACCCCTAACCCCTAGAGGGGAACCCCACCCACAACCGGGGTTTTCCCCATTGCGGGAAGACTCCCCTTCAGGGGCCGGGGGTGTGAGTAAGGGGATCATGTCTTCCTGTAATGCACTAAATTCCGGATACAACTACTCCGCTAGCGCGAGGCTCCCACCTCGCGTTGTTTATCTTTCAGGTTATACCCGCTTATAAGGTATATGCCAGCTTAAAACCCAACAAAACCCCTAAACTCCTTTAACTCCGCGGTTAAAAATATCGCTTGAATTTTCCTAAAGTTGACGATATTAGTCTGCTGGTTGCCGATAATATCGACAATACCATTAAGCGCATAGAAGCCAGCGGAGGAAAAATTATCCGCGCAAAAACGAAAATTGAAGCGGAAGGAAGAGGTCATTTTGCCGTTTTTTTGGACTCCGAAGGCAATAAATTGGGCCTTTATGAAAATTAGTTTTTAATTCAACATACCTTCAACAACGCTGTAGCCTTGTATTGTATGGATAACTGTTTTCGCCCATTTTCCCGAGAGGACGGCCCGGCGGTCGCCCAATTAATTCATCAATTGTATGTTGAAGACCCCGGCGGGCGTATCCCTTCCGGTCTCCAGATTCAACGTACTTTCGAGGAACTGACCCAGCACCCCGAGAAAGGAATGATTCTGGTTTTTGAGCATGAAAATGATGTGATCGGCTATACCATCCTGATCAACTATTGGAGCAACGAATACGGCGGCAATATTTTGCATGTCGATGAATTATTTATACTTCCGGAGTTTAGGGGAAAAGGTATAGCTAGCGATTTTATAAAATATTTATACTTCGCGTCGCCGAGTTTTGGGCATGACCAGGGTTCGGACGCGAAGGATAATACCGCAAAGCCGGAAAAGTTATGACCATAACTTGACGGCGTGCGGTATAGCTGCACAACGATTCAATAATGCCGTAGCCATACAACTGGAAGTAACGCCAAATAACGACAAAGCAATAAAACTATACGAAAAATTGGGCTTTACACAATATAAGAATAATTTGCTGTTCCTTAATCTGGGAGATTGATGAAGGAGTTTTATCGGTTGAAAACATTCGTAATTCGTAATCCCGTAATTTGTAATTACAACATGCTATCTTGTGGTGGAAATACGCCGATCAGGCGAAGTGAAAAATGGTTTTACTATATTAGCGTTATCAAACCTGTTAAACCCCAAGTCCAGTAGTTAATTTCGTTAACCCGGGGCGTTCCCAACGGCTCCCAAATGAAAACGCTATGGCACATTTTATGTCAAAAATTTGGGTTCATCTCATATTAAGCACCAAACATCGGCTTCCGCTGATATCTCCTCAAATTGAAGCTTATGTTCACCAACTTATTTGCAAGGAATTGAGGAAAATGCAATGCCATGTCGATTGCATAAATGGTATGAGCGATCATGTACATGCCCAATTTCTGTTACACCCTGCGAAATCATTGAGCGAGGTCATCCACCAGGTTAAGGGCGCCACCTCATATGCTATCAATCAAAATAATTTGCTCAAGGAAAAATTTGCATGGGGAGGGGGGTACGCCGCATTTTCTGTCAGCGAGTCGGCTGTACCT
>JAEUUQ010000311.1 GCA_016787505.1 Saprospiraceae bacterium
CGGACTGCAATGACTTCAATGACGACGTTTACCCAGGGGCGACGGAAATTTGCGACGGTTTTGACAATGACTGCAATTCAATTGTAGACGACGGAGATGATGTGGATGGCGACGGCTATACCGTTGCACAAGGCGACTGCGATGATTGCAACGACGAAGTATCCCCGGGGGCTACAGAAGTATGCAACGGCATCGATGACGATTGCGACGGCCAGGTCGATGAGGTGTTTACCCCACCGTCAACTTGTACCTACTTTTACGGGTTTTCACCTTTCCAGGATTCTGTTTGGACGGTCGATACTGCGCTCAATTTCGCTATTGTAGAACGCAGAAGCCCCACCTTATCCGGCTTTACGGTTACGGGAGTAAATGGGGCTGCCAAAAATCCTGTTGACGGACAAATCTATGTTATCGCCAAAGTGAGCGGCGTGAGCGGCAGAGTGCTCTGTACTTTTAATCCCGTCAATGCCGCCCTTTCCCAAATCGGAAACCTGGGCGATAATTTTGCCTCGCTCACTTTTTCACCCGGCGGTACTTTATATGGCGTAACGGGAGACGGCGCTTTGACGCCTGAAACACTTTATGAAATCAATCCCGCTACCGCTGCGAAAACGCTGCTGACAGCGCTGGGCAACGGCGCAGACGGAGAGATTATTTGCTTCAACCCTGACGACAATTTCATCTACCACTGGTCGGGCAATGGCACGGTCGTTTTTGAAAAAATTCAAAGCACTCCTCCTTACACGGTTACCAATATTCCCATTGTAGGTTCAACAAGTGCAGAAACTTTCGGCGCAGCCTATGTGGGCAATAATAAATTTTTGACCAGTAATATCAGTTCAGCTTTTAGCTATTATTCAACTTCCGGGCTTCATTCCGCTGATTTTGGAAGCATGCCCGATGATTTAAGAGGTCTTCCTTTCGGCGATTGTCCCTCAGGCCCTATGGGTGGTTTGCCTGATGGCTGGGACAACGGCGCCACGGGCAGCGCCACGGGGAATGCCAGTAGTACAACAGATCTGTGTATCGGAACGGAGTTTACGGTTTCTTCTACGGGGTTCCAGCCGGGGTTGACCGGTGAGGCCATACAACTGGCCTATAAAACCATTTGCGGCAATACGACTATTACAGCGCACATCACCGGTATTAGCGGTGGAGGCTGGGCGGGCGTGTCTATCCGCGAAAGCCTGGCAGCAGGTTCCAAAATGGCTGCCCTGAAAACCCAGGGAGGAAATTTTGTTCGCCGCGAAACCAGAAGTATTACCAACGGCGGCAAGTCGAGCCAGCAATTACCCGTATTGCCTTCAGCTACCTGGCTGCGCATACAGCGCTCTGGCAATACTTTCAGCTTCTATACCTCTGTAAACGGGGTTAACTGGACGCCGGCAGGTTCGGCTACGGTCGCTATGAACAGTTGTGTGTACGTGGGGCTGTTTGCGGAGAGCATTAATGTCAACACTACGACTACGGCTACCTTTAATAACGTAACTGTTACCGGCAATCCCGCTCCGCTGGTTGCAGCGCCGGACAATGGATTTGCACAGGCCGATGGACAAACTGCCGACTTGTCTGTTTATCCCAACCCAACTACAGGCATGATCAATGTTGACCTAAGTGACTACCTCAACCGCAAAACGCGAATAGAGGTTTACAATTCACTGGGGGCTCTGTTGAAAGTGATCGAAAAAGACGCCGTTGAAGACGGCATAGAACAAATAGACCTTTCGAATCAGCAAAACGGCGTATTCCTCATCCGCGTTCAATCGGAAGGGGTACGTGATGCTGCTAAGCGAGTGGTGTTGAATACTTCGAAGTAATCAGATTTCTCATATTGAAAAGGCCGCCGTCCTGGTTAATTAGCCGGGATGGCGGTCTTTGTTTTTAATCCAGCTTCTGCAGACGGATATTCCGCCAGATTACCCGCTTGCCCAACTTGGTAGTATCCTCTCCGATACTATGCACCTGCAAGCCGATATACCCGCAACAAGTCATGCTGTCGCGCAGGTCGGCCACGGGGATGTCATTGATCCAGGTGCGGATGCGGTCTCCTTTTGCCTCAATACGGTAATGGTTCCAGTCATTTTTCCGGAAAGCGGCCTGCGCTTCGGGTTTGTTTTTGAGGTCGAAAAGCCAGCCCCGGCGGCTTTCGTCGTAGATGCCGCCGCTCCAGGCCCGAGGCGAGGGGTCTATTTCAACCTGGTAACCGTGAAATACGCCGTTTTGATAGTTGGGGTCGGAATTGGAGCGGATTTGGATGCCCGAGTTGAGCTGTGTGTCTATACGCACTTCCAATTCGAGTATGAAATCGGAATAGGGTTTTTCGGTTACCAAAAAAGAATTGGGCGAATTTGGTACGGTCATCCCCACTATACAACCGTTTTCGACTTGATAAATAGCATTGCCTCCCAACTGCCGCCAGCCTTTGAGACTTTTTCCGTCAAAAAGCGATCGCCATTTTGGGGTGTTTGTTTTCGGAGCTACCGGTACCATGTAGGGCGCAGGTTCTCCACCCGCCGGCCATAACCCGGCGGCGGTGTAGGCTTGTGTGTGTTCTTCGGTGGCTATTCGCAAACGTGAAACCTCGGCCACATGCACAGCCCCGGCCCGGTTGCCCCAGGAGTTGCGAATGAATGTTAGGATTTTTGCCATCGTGCCGTCGTTGCCGGCCTGGTTGTGCCGGAGCCCGGGCATCGGAGCAGCCAATTCGTAGCGCTTTCCACTCACCATGACGGGGCCGCTAAGGCCATCGAGTAAGATGCGTATCGGGATTTCTTTGTCGGGGGTAGTCACCCATCCAGAGCCGGCCAGCGGCGGCGCCAGGTTGTCGATGCCCGCGCCGTTTTTGCCGTGGCAGCCTGCACAAAAGGACTCGTAAAAATGCCGGCCTTCGTGATACAATTCGCGCTCCAACACCGTCAAATGCGCGATATCGACAGGAAGTTCCTGGGGCGCCTCGGGGCGTTGCTCGAGCCGCGACATCAAACTTGATTGGATTGGCACGCCGTTTTTAATAAAATCTTTTTTTAATAAGTCTACTTGCGCTTGGGTACAATTAGCCCAAATACCCCCGGCCAATACTGCCGCGAGCAGACTATCCGCGGCCATCTCCCGGGCTAGTTTAGCCAGTATAGGGCGCGTTTTCTCAAAATCAGTTTTACAAAAAGCAGTAGCAGCGGCGGCATAGGGGAGCGCCAGGTCGGCGCGGTACATGGCGGAAAACACAGTCAGATCGTCACACAGCCGCATCGACGCCTGCGCCACTTGCGCGTGGTTGCTTTTCTGAAAAATGGATTGCAGCAAGGCAGGTGTCAGCTTGTCCATCCCTTCCAGCGTCCAGAGCGCATGAAGGCGGGTGCGCGGGTCGGCGTGGCTTTGGGCCATTGTTTTGAGGCGTGGTACTATCGAGTTATCGTTGCGCGCTACCAGCAGCCATTGGGCTTTGTCGCGCCGCCAGCCGTTGGGAAACGCCAGCCAGTCTACGAGTTGGGCGGAAGAGGAGGCGGCCAGTGAAGGGCAGGGCTCCGTTTTTTTGCTTTTATGTACAATGCGGTAGATGCGGCCCAGACCGGTGGGCTGGTACAACTTGCGGTCTTTTACCTGCTTGCGCAAATAAGGCGTCAGATAAGTGGCATGTTGAATGAGTCCGCGGTGCATATCGACCACGTATAGCGATCCATCGGGGGCAGTGGCCGTATTGACGGGCCGGAAGCGCTCGTCGGAAGCCGTCAAAAACTCGGCGTTGCGATAGGGAAGACGCCCACTTGTCCAAGCCGCCGAATCGGTCAGAACGACTCGTTTTATCAATTGGGCTACCGGCTCGGGCACAAAGGCATTGCCCGAATAGGCGTGGGGAAACTGGTCGCCGCGGTATATCGACGGCCCGCAGGCGCCTGTTACATTCACGAGGCGACCCCGCTCGTCGAGCACGCCGCTTTCATAACCCCGGTTTACGCCAGGGGTGGGGTAGGAGGGATACACGCGATTTGTTACCATTTGTACGCCGACGAGTTGTAATGCAGCGAGTGGAGGTACGACATTGGGCCGGTAGCGGTCGCCGCGCAGGGTAGTGCTGTTGTCGTTGTAGTAAAGCCGGCCGTAATCGTCTTGCGAAATACCCCATTGCCCGCGGAATTCCGTTTTTTCGGTGAGCCATCGGCCTTTGGTACGGCGATAGCGCTTATCAGATTTGGCCGAATAGATCCAATTGTCCATGGCGGGTAAAAGGCCGTTTGCCTGGTGTTCGGGGTTGCCGCCTTCGGCGTATGCGCTGTCTACCAGAATACGCTGTTGGTCCATGCCGTAAAACCACAAATTGGGCGGCTCGGCTACCAACACGCCGTCGTAGACGGGGCATACTGCACGGGGCATTACCAGCGAATCGAGGAATACCAGGGCCGTATCGCAGCGCCCGTCGCCATTGCGGTCGCGCAATACCTTGATGCGCCCCGTGGGCTGGTCTTCGCCCAGGCCGCTGTCGTCGGGCATATACCCGCGCATTTCCACCACCCACATATCGCCGTCGGCATCGAAGGCAATGGCTACAGGGTCTTGTACCATCGGTTCGGCGGCTACCAACTCGACACGGAATCCTTTTTCGAGCTTAAAATCGGCGATAGCTTCTTCGGGGGAGAGAATGTGGGAAGGGCGGACTATTTCTTCTTTGCAACTTATCGCAAGTAGCAAAACTGCGATGCCGGCAAACAGGTATTTCATATGTTGTACTTTTTACGAAAGTAAACAATTCACAAAAAATCACCTTCTTCCTTTGACATTAATCAATATGAGTCAACCTCGTGAGGGATAGCTTTGTAACAAAATCCCGTGTTATGTTACGCATCATTCTGCTGCTACTTGCATTGATCATTATCGTCTTGTCGCTTGGCAACTGGTATTTTGAACAATATTATAAAAAAGATGTGCGCCTCAACTTATCACGTGTGTCCAAACTGCAAGATGAATTACTTACCGAAAATGATATACGGCGCCTGCCGCCGCCCGTCCAGCAGTACCTGCGATACGCGGGTGTGTTGAATAAACCTAAGGTACATAGCGTGAAAATTGTATTTCAAGGCCGGATGAGAGGCCGCGATAAGGATTGGTTTCCGTTTGTGTCCGAGCAATACAACTTTTTTGACGTACCTACCCGCTTGTTTTTTATGAAAGGGAAAATGTTTGGCCTCAACGTGCCGGGTTACCATGCCTTTCACAACGGAGAGGCCTCCATGCAGATCAAATTGTTCGGATGGTTTCCTATCGTAAATATCAAAGGCGGCGTTTTAAACAAAACGGAGACGGTCACCTTTTTTAATGAGATGTGCTTATTGGCGCCGGCCACGCTCATTGATAAAAAAATTCAGTGGGAGCTTATTGACAGTTCCTCCGCGAAGGCTATTTACACCAACAACGGCATCACCATTAGCGCTACTTTGTATTTTGACGAGCTGGGCCGGCTGGCCAATTTTGTGTCTGACGACCGCAGCTCTATTGACGATGGAAAAACTTACCGGTTTTCAACCCCGGTACACGCATACAAAAACCTCCACGGCTATAACGTGATAGCGCGCGGCGACGGGGTATGGCATTATCCGGAAGGGGAGTTTACGTACGGGAATTTTATTTTAAAAGAAGTTATTTATAACCCTAAATAAGGGGTGGTATTTATTGGGGTTGGCGCTACACTATTGTAATTCACCGGCAAATGAATTATCTTGCAAAAAAGAAAACCAATACATGATGGCAACGGCTGCCAAAGGATGGAGCCTTCAATTACCCGAAGGAAAAAGTATAGAGCTGAATTTTTCCGAGCCACTGAGCGAAGAAGAATTCGACGCATTATGCCGTGATAACCCCGACTTGAAAACGGAAAGAGAACCAGATGGAAAAATTGTGATTATGGCGCCTGTATACCTGGATTCCGGATATTTTGAAGGCATAGTGTTTACCTACCTGAGTAATTACAGCTTGCAAAATGGCAAAGGACGGGCTTTTAGCCCCTCCACAGGTTTTAAATTACCCGATGGGTCTACCCGTTCGGCTGACGCTTCGTGGGTGAGTAATGAAAAACTAAACCGGCTCACGCCCGAACAACGGCGCAGTTTTGCGCCGGTCGTTCCCGATTTTGTAGTAGAAGTGCGGTCTGATTCGGATTCTTTGCTGCGATTACAGCAAAAAATGACATCTGTTTGGATAGCCGGTGGGACGTCATTAGCATGGCTGATAGATCCATTAGATCAAAAGGCTTATATATATAGAAAAAATGGAAGTATAGAGGGTGTTGCCCATTTTGAAGCCGAACTTTCCGGTGAAGACGTGCTGCCGGGGTTCGTGTTTCCACTTCGGCTGTTAAAATTGTAAAAAAAATGCCCCATCGTTCGTCGCTTTTTTTTTGTCGCTCTAACTTGGTGAAAGTTTGATTTTTTTTCACCAAAACAACCTCCAAATGGAAACTTCCGACCGACTGTCGAAAGAGGATGAATTGCGTGCAGCAAATGCCCTCAAGACGCTCAACCTCGAATTAAATTACCAGGCAGAAACCTTTATCCACGACGATGCGCCGCCCGATGTGGTCAGCCAATGGCTCGACAATATCACCCGGTTTGAAGAAGCCAATGCCAACGCGCAATTGACGCCCTTGTCAAAAATTATCGGCAACCCCGAACCGCTTCCGTCGGAAGGACTCGATGAAGCAGCCAGTGAAGCTGAAATCAATCGGCTGTTATTACTGCTTTTTGAAAACAACATATATGTGAACCGCCCGGAAGGAGTCTCCGCGACGGATTACTACCGGTTTCTCGTGGAAGATTTCCTGCAGCTTGAGATTCCCGATATTAAATTGCCGGGTATGCTGCATGTGTTTTGCTATGAAGAATTTTTTGCAGACGACGAGGAGGATTGAAAACAAGCGAAGGGCGTTCTCACCGCCGTGAAAACGCCCTTCGCTTAACAAGAAGAAAACGCGGCAATTAGTTTGCTAACCAACTGCTGAACCAGTGCATGCCCAGCGGACTGGTAGTCAATATGCGGTAGCCTTGTCCATTGCCGCTACTGCCGCTGCCGGCTACCTTGTCTTCTTTGAATTCCTGAAAGGTAGCAAAAATAATGGCTTTTAGTTTGGCAGCGGTAAGCGCATCATTAACGGTTTTCAGCGATTTGCCGGTAAGCTCGTCGAATTGGCGTTGTACGTCGGCTAGTTCTTTCTCGACGGTGCCGGCGCGGTCTACCTGCGATTGCGAGGGACGGCCGGGGTAGCCGCTCACCTGGCGGTAGAGGTCAGACAGGCGCTCGTTGACGCGTTCGCCTTCGTCGATGTAGAAATCGCCTTCAAGGGCTACCAGGCTATTTTTCAGCTTGGCGGCTTTGGCAGCCAGTTCGTCGATCTGTTTTTTCAGTTTGGGTTTTGCCCCCGCTACGGCTTTGGCTTTGGTTTCCACATCACCCAGGACGTGGTAGATATAGGCCAGTTGTTCCATTTGGCCGTACAATTTGTTCGTCAGTGTGCTTTGGGCCTCGCGGTCGGCATCGCTATATGCCGATTGGGGGTCGTTGATCAGGCTGAAGGTAGTATTATAGGTGTCTTTGCCTTTGATCAATTTTACTTCGTATTTGCCTGCCGGCAAATTGGGGCCGAATAGTGCACCGAAGAGGGCCATACGGTTGTTGGTGGGCGCACTTTTGGGCTTTTCAAGCGAGGTTGGCATTTCTACCATATTGATACCCGCGCTTTTGCCGGCGGGCAGTGTGCGCAGCAATTTGCCGTCTTTCCAAACCTCCACGTACATGGTGCCGAAGGTATGGCGTTTGCTCATGTAGTACACGATTTTTGCCGTTTCGTTGGGGTTGGGCCCGGTGAAATTGCCGGAACCGCCAAACCAGCCGCCTCCGGCGCCAGGGTCGCGCAGTACTGTGGGTTTCGTTTCAAAGAAATGCAGGGCCTTTGCAGCTACCTGGTCGTTGATTTGGCGAAGCGAGGTGATATCGTCTATAATTGCCACGCCGCGGCCGTGGGTGGCCATCACCAACGCATGATCGCGTGGGTGGATCACCATATCGTGCACGGCTACTTTAGGCAGGTTGTTTTCAAAACGGGCCCACTGTTTGCCGCCGTCAGCCGAGATGTAGAGGCCGTATTCCGTACCTGCAAAGAGCAGGTTGGCATTAACAAGATCCTGGCGCACACAATAAGCATGGCCCTGGATATCTTTGGTAGCAAGGTTTGTCCAGGTTTTTCCCAGGTCGGTAGTTTTGTATACGTAAGTGGCGCGGTCGCCGGTGCGATGGCCGTCAAACGTTACAAAGCAAGTGTTGCGGTCCAGGGGGCTGGGTTCTACATAGCTCACCCAGGTGTTTTTGGGGAGGCCTGGTATATTGATCACCACGTTAGACCAGGTTTTGCCGCCGTCGGCAGTGATGTGCAGGTTGCCGTCGTCGGTGCCTGCCCAGACCACCTTGCCATCTTTTGGCGATTCAGCGATAGCATAAATCGTACAGTGGTTTTCAGCCGTAGAATTGTCGATCGTCAGACCTCCGCTTTGGCTTTGTTTTTGTTTTTCGGGGTCGTTGGTAGTCAGGTCGGGCGAGATGCGCGTCCAGGAATCACCCATATCTTCCGACATAAAGAGGTATTGTGCTGCAAAGTACATGCGGTTGGGATTGCTGGAACTGATATGTATGGGGGTATTCCAGTTGAAGCGGTATTTGTCTTCGCCTTCTTTGGGAAAAGGCCTGATTTCTTTGGCACGCCCTGTAGTTTTACTGTATCGTACGAGATTACCGCCCTGGTATTCGCTAAATACGATGTCTTTGTTGGTCGGGTGGCGGAAAGAGTAGAACCCGTCGCCGCCGAAACTCGACTGCCAGTCGCTGTTGGTGATGCCACCGGCTTTGCGGGAGGGGGCATACCAGGAGCCGTTGTCCTGCAAGCCGCAGTATACATTATAAGGTGTTTCGTCGTCCACGCTCACGTGGTAAAGTTGGCCTACGGGCAGGTTCATCCACATGCGGAACGTGCGGCCGCGGTCGAGTGATTCATAGACGCCGCCATCGGTAGCCAGGAGTATATGTTTGGTATTATTGGGGTTGATCCAGATATCGTGGATATCGGAGTGCACCGAGCCGTCGACACCCCGGAAGCGTTCGCCGCGGTCTTCGCTGATAATAGCGTTGAGGCCGCATTTCATAACGATGCTGTCGTTTTTGGGGTCCACAACCATATTGGCAAAATAGAAGGGGCGAACGGTGGTATTAAAATCAGTGCTCACTTTCTTCCAGGAGGCGCCCTGGTCGGTGGAGAGGTATAAACCTTTCAGATCCTTGCTTTTGCATTCTACCGAGAGGTAAATGACATTGCCGTTGGAAGGCGCTACCGCTACGGCCATGCGGCCCAGTGTTTCGTTGGGAAGGCCGTTGTGGATAGTATTCCAGGTTTTACCGCCGTCGGTGCTTTTATAAAGTCCGCTTTTGCCGGTGAAGCCGGAGTCGAAAAACCAGGGAGAACGCCGGTAGCTCCACATTGCGGCGTAGAGGATATCGGGATTTTGGGGATCGATCGAGAGGTCGGCGCAACCTGTATTTTCGTCGATGTAGAGTACTTTTTCCCAGGTTTTGCCGCCGTCGGAGGTTTTGAACACACCTCGTTCGGCGTTAGCATTCCAGAGGTGGCCCTGTGCGCCTACGTACAATATGTCGGAATTGGTGGGGTGGATAATGATATCGCTGATGTGACCGGTTTCAGCCAGTCCCTTGTGTTCCCAATTGGTGCCGCCGTTGGCAGTTTTGTAAATGCCATTGCCTTCTGATACGCTATTGCGCACCCAGGGTTCGCCTGCGCCTACCCAAACGACATCCGGTTTTTGCGGGTCGATGGCTATTTTGCCGATAGATTGGGTATGGTCGTCAAAAACGGGGCGAACGGTGGTACCGCCGCTCACCGATTTCCATACGCCGCCACCTGCCGTGCCCACGTATACCGTTTCGGTTTGGTTGGGCACTACTGCAAGGGTAGAAATGCGACCGCTCGTCACCGCCGGACCGATTTGCCGGGCGCGAAGCGAGCCGAAAAGCGAATTGCCCGAGGGCGCTTGCGCACCGAGGGACAATCCGGAAAGAAGACATAATAATGTGATTATAGAGGTTTTATTCATGGTTGGATGAGTTTAGTAGGGTTTAGCGATTGGGTTTAGCGATTGGGTTTAGCTGAATGTTTAGAAAACTAAACCCTATCGCTAAACTGCGAATGCACTAAACCCAATCGCTAAACTGCCGAACGCTAAAGTATACAGTCGGGTGATTTCTCCTACCTTATTTCGTAGGGAACGCGAAAAGAGAGTCGTCGTAAGCGCCGTTTACTTCGATAGACTTGATAGTAATTTTTTGTAGCGTTTGGCCGGCTATTTTACTTTCGAGGAAGTGGGGGAAAATGAGGCCGTTCACCTCTTGGTAATCGCTGTAATAGGTTTCTGATTCCTGGCCTTTCATGGGGCCGGAGGCAATCGTCGTTTTGACCATGATAGGCACGTATGCTTCGGCGTCGAAGTAGTAGTATTCGATATCGCCGTTTTTCTTCGTCAGTTTCACTTCAAAAGTTTCGGCGCCTTCTACTGTTTTTTTACCAATTAATTCAGGAGTGTGGCCTTTTTCTTTGTAGTTGAGGAAGGGGCTGCCGAATTCTGCTTTAGTCATTTGCTCGGCTTCTTCGGCAGACATTTTCTGTGCTGTTTGGCCGCCCTGGAAGGGATTGATAGCCCAGGCAGTGGCGCCGTCGTAGGCCTGTACGATTTGCATGCCTTGTACACTTACGTCAACGCGCTGCTTGTTGGGCGTTTTTTCGGTTATAGTACCGGGGAATTCCATGCCCTGCATACTCATGACACCTTCCATTTTAGTGCCTTGTACTTCTTTCCACTTTTCGATACCGCCGGTATTGGCGAAGTAGTTATTCAGGATTTCATCCAGGGTTTGAGCCTGCAGGCTAAAAACAGCCGATACGGCAATGAACAAAGACAAAACTTTCTTCATCATAATTGACATGATTTTGGTTGAATGGCTAAATGAAAGATATTTTCATCTTGACGCTGCTAAGCTATAAAAGGTTCATAGAGTTGGGCACAATCTTTCGATGAAGGGCGGGAAATGATGGATGAGTGAACAGTGAACTGTGAACTGTGAACTGCACAAGGAGCAGTTCACAGTTCACAGTTCACTGTTCACAAAAAAAATCAGGCTTTTTTGCCTCCACTTTTGGGTTTGTCGCTTTTGGCAGGCTTGGTATCAGCCGCTTTTGCCTTCGGCGCTGCGGGTTTGGCGGCGGCCTTTTTTGGGGCTGCTGCTTTAACTACAGGCGCCGCAGCTTTTGCGGGTTCGGAAGCTTTTTTAGGCGCTGCCGTTTTTTTTGCGGGCGCTTTGGCGGGTTGGGTTGCAGCCACGAATGGTTCCAATGCTACAATGGCATTGTGAGTGCCAAACTGAGTAGGCGTGTAGCCGTCGGCTGCAGGGTCGGTGATCCAGTAGTTTTGATCTACAAAATAGCGGAATTCGTAGTGGCGGCCTGTTTCGAGTTCTACGCTGGCTTTGTATTCGCTGCCGGCGCGTTTCAGTGTAGCGCCGTTTTCCCAGCTCCAGCTGTTAAAATCTCCCAGTACTTTCACTGTGGTAGCGCCTTCAAGCGCTTCTTCCGGAAGTGAAAAAGTAACCTTGCAAACAGGTTTGGTTTTAGAATACTCCTTTTTGAGCATGTGCGATGAATTGGTTAATAATAGTTCGTGTGATATTTACACTAAGCTGCAAATCTACTACAAAGATACACTATATGCAATTGAGTCTCAAATGATAAGACTCATGTTTGAATATTTTACCCCGAGTGCGGTTCGGGCTGTTATGCGGTATATCAACATAAAGCGCTTCAATGTTTACAGACAAAAAATAGGATTTGGAAATTTTGTATAAAAACAAATTTATATCTTAATAAAAAAAGTTTTTATCGTTCGTCGAAAAAAATGTAAAATCGTGATTTTCTTGCAAAACGGTATACTGATTTCTGGTGTGTATTCCATATAAAATGCCGTGTGCTTGAATGTGCAAGTTGTCCTTGCATGCTACCGGATTTTGTATTATCTTTGAATATCGCTCAATTGTACCTACCGCCCTGCCTATTCTTCGCGGGGTTATGATATACGCCGGTATTATTTTATACAAACAAAAACATATACTCATGTCAACTACATCCCGGCTGGCAATGGCGTTATGGCTATTCGTCTGCACCTTTGTAACTGCTTCCGCGCAAAGCGTATATCTCGACCTGCCGCAACCAAGTTCCAAAGCTTTTGTAAGTGAACGTATCGGACTTACCACGGTATCGGTAGAATATTCCCGCCCGGCTGTTCGGGGCCGCGAGGGAAAAATATGGGGCGTACTGGTGCCCTACGGCCAGGTATGGCGGGCAGGCGCCAATTTTAACACGATCATTACATTTGAGCACGACGCAAAGATAAACGGCCAGCCTATCGCTGCCGGCTCTTACGGCCTGCACATGATACCCCTCGAAAAAGGAGAATGGCGCGTCATTTTTTCAAAAGATCACACGGCCTGGGGTAGTTATTTTTACCAATCTACGGACGATGCTCTTCGCGTAAGTGCTGTGCCCGAAGCATGCTCTATGCAAGAATTCCTGGAGTACCACATGACGCCTCTTACCGACAACTCGGCCCGGGTAGAAATGAGCTGGGAAAAAATCAAAGTAGGGTTTACGGTTGAAGTTGATGTAACCTCTATTACGCTGGCCAGTATCCGCAAACAACTACGCGGGCTACAGGGCTTTACCTGGCAGGCCTATAATGACGCTGCGCAGTGGTGCCTGGCACATAATGTTAATCTGGATGAAGCTTTGCAATGGGCAGACATCTCGATTAGCGGCGATCCTTCGTTTTCACAGGCTACGTATGCCAACCTGCGCACCAAAGCGCAAATCCTGTCGAAACTTGGCGACAACACCGGGGCAGAAAAAACCATGGATCAGGCCCTGCAACTGGCAGGCATGAATGATATGCACTTCTATGCCCGCAGCCTACTCGATGAAGGAAAAACGGAAAGGGCCATGCAAGTGTTCCGAATGAACCGCGAACGCCACCCCGATGACAAGTTTACCACCCTCATCGGCCTCGCTCGCGGCTACGCGGCCTTGGGCAATTACAAGGAAGCCGCCAAGTATTATTTGCAGGCAGCCCCCAATGCCCCGCAAGGACAGCAGGAGATCTACGAAGACCTGGCCAAACAAATGCAGGAAAAAGCGAAAGGGAAGAAGTAGTTGTGGGTTGTCGGTTGTGAGTTATGGGTTGTGGGTTATGGGTTCTCTGTTCTCTGTTCTCTGTTCTAAAAATAATAAGCAAAGATAAAAAAGAACCGATAACTGATAACTGACAAC
Source organism: Saprospiraceae bacterium (assembly GCA_016787505.1). GTDB lineage: Bacteria > Bacteroidota > Bacteroidia > Chitinophagales > Saprospiraceae > JABWBR01. The sequence continues at coordinate 13,415 of JAEUUQ010000311.1, forward strand.
CGACAACCGACAACCGTTTTACCTCATCTTCGGCCGGCGGCGTTTGCCACCAGGGGCAATCTGCATACCGCCGCCGCCGGGGCGACCCTGGCGCATCGCTGCCTTCATCTGGCCCTGCGATTGAAGCGCTTTTTCAATTTGCTTGAGTTGCTCTTTGATTTCGGAGATCGTTATTTTGAGTTCTTTCGCATTGCGGTAGTGAATTTCAGCCTGTTTAAAACGGCCCCGGTTGAGAGAAGCGCCGGCCAACTGCAATTGCAACATGGCCCTGTCGTTGTCGGTCGGCAATTTGATCGTTTCGGCTTTCTTCAGCCAGTTTTCGCCTTCCTCCACCTCATTGCGCGACATGGCGATGGTGCCTTTCAGCATATAATAATACGCCCGGTTGGTAGGATACATCAATTTGGGTAAAAAAGTAAGCCGCAAAAGCTTCTCCGCTTTGTCGAAATTCATGGCTTGCGTGGCTTGCGCAGCCGAACCCACGGTACCCATCAGTATAAAACCTACCAGTAAAACCAAACCTGAAAGCCAGAATGGAAAGCCGTACCAAAAGCCGTAAGCCACCCAAAGCCCTACTCCTAGTCCGATGCCCAAAACAATTAGGGCAATTCTTAAATATGGATTGATGATAAACATAAGCGCTTGTTACTTGATTGCCGCGCAAAGGTAAGAATTTTGTGTTATCTTCGGTCGCATGTACAAAAGAACTTCCCATATCGAAAACGGCAACCCCACACAGGCCCTGCAAGACAGCGAGGCCCTGCTAAAGGCTATCCTGGAAGCTTTGCCCGACCTCAAATTCAGGGTAGACTATTCCGGGCTTATCCTCGATTATTTTGCCGGCGAGGCTGATACCTTATATTTGCCCCCCGAACATTTTTTACACAAAAATGTAGCCGAAGTACTCCCTCCCCCTGTGGCTGACGCGATAAAATACAACCTGGCTTTATGCCTTACTAATAAAACCGTCCAAATCTTTGAATACGTACTCCCCATCGACGGTGTGCCAGGCTATTATGAAGCGAGGCTGAGCCGTATCAGCGACAAAGAGGCGATGGCCGTTATCCGCAATATCACTGACCGCAGGCAGTATTATGAAACGCTTCAGGACAAAATCAATGAGTTGAATCTGAAGAATCTCCAACTGGAGAAGTATATCTCTTCCAACCGCGACCTGGAGAATTTTGCTTATGTC
>JAEUUQ010000315.1 GCA_016787505.1 Saprospiraceae bacterium
CGTACCGGAGCCGGCGATATCCATTTTCAGGTTGTCGAGGCCGTTAAAAGCCGTTTTTGTGATAATATCGCCAGAGCCGGCCAGCGATAGCGCTTTAAGTGTAGGAACCGTGATCCACACCTTTACCTTTTCGTAATTGCCTCCGTTTTTCTGAAAGCCGATATTCCAGTTGCCGTTTTTCACTTCTTTTTTCAGCAGGTCGATAATATTTTGTTGGGCCTCTACCACTACTTTCTGGGTGTTGCCTTGCGAAAGATAAACCGTGCCACTGATAGACAGGCCTATAGAGTGAAAATCGTCGAGGTTTAATTCCTGTTTTACAACCGGGCCTTCGCCTTTTACGTAGCCCCATTTTTGTGCGCTTGCTGCATTCCATACTAACGCAATCAATACAACGGTGAGCTGGATGGTTTTCATTTCTGTGAATTGTTTTGATGATGATGTAAATACTTTCTACGAAAGACACGGGCCGTTTATCAACGTTGCTTTCAACACAAATTAATCGATGAAATTCTACTTGTGGCAGTCGAATTTATTACTTTTGGTGACGAGAGCAAAACGAAAAAACAACTGGTTATGGACACTTCAAAACGATTACTCGCACTTGACGTTTTCAGGGGCATTACGATCGCCGGCATGATCATGGTAAACAACCCTGGCAACTGGGGTACCACCTATGCCCCCTTGCTGCACGCCGAATGGCATGGATGTACGCCTACCGACTGGATCTTCCCCTTCTTCCTATTCATTGTCGGGGTTGCCATACCGCTTGCCCTGGGCCGCCGCAAGGCCGAAGGCGCCGATCAAAAAGCGCTGATGCTCAAAATATTGCGCCGCACTTTGGCAATTTTCGGCATCGGCTTGTTGCTACATCTCATCCCCGGCTTCGACTTTGCCGGCTTGCGCATTCCCGGCGTATTACAGCGCATAGCCTTGGTTTATGGGGCATGTTCGATTATTTTTTTGAAAACTGACTGGAAAGGACAGGTATGGACAGGCGCGGGCCTGCTCTTGCTTTATTGGATATTGATGACCCTGGTACCCGTGCCGGGCGGTTACGCCCCTAATCTCGAGCCCGAGACCAACCTGGGCGCGTGGCTCGACCGCACGGTGTTTACCAGCGCTCACTTGTGGGACCAGGCCAAAACATGGGACCCCGAAGGGTTGCTCAGCACCCTGCCGGCAATTGTCACCGGTATTATCGGCATGCTCACCGGCTTGTGGATCAAGTCGCCGCGCAATGACTACGAAAAACTCACCGGCATTTTTGCCGTAGGCACAATCCTGGTAGCCCTGGGATTGACCTGGGATCTCGCTTTTCCCATCAATAAAAAAATATGGACCAGTTCGTACGTACTTTATGTGGGCGGCGTGGCCCTGCTGTTCCTGGGCGTGGTGTACTGGCTGGTTGACGTGTTGCAATACAAAAAATGGATCAAACCCTTTGTGGTATACGGCACCAACGCCCTGGTCGCGTATGTATTGTCAGCGATAGTCGCCAAACTGATGTACGGTATTTCCTGGGCCGGAGCCGACGGCGCCCCCGTCACGCTTAAGGACTCGCTATACAGCTCGCTCTATGAATCGTGGCTATCGCCCCACAACGCCTCGCTCGCCTGGGCACTGACGAATGTGCTGATTTGCCTCGGCCTGGTGTGGATTTTGTATGCACGCAAGATTTTTGTGAGAGTTTAGGGCTTAGCAGTCAGCAGTTAGGGCTTAGCGTTAAGCCCTAACTGCTGACTGCTAATAAAAATCCGTAGCTTTGCCGGATGTTACCGCGCAAGCTCATTAGCTATTTCAATTTACGCAGGAGTGTCATTATCATCTTCACCCTGCTTATCATTATTCGCTTGTGTGAGCGCGAGCGGCGCAGCACTCCCCTACCGCCACAAACCCAGGCTTACCTTGAACAATACGCCCAGGTCGCCGTGGATGCCGGAGAAGAAACCGGCGTGCCGCCTACCATCTTGCTGGCAGTGGCCGGGCTCGAGAGTGCCTGGGGCACCAGCGAACTGGCCCAAAAAGGCAATAATCACTTTGGTATCAAGGCCGAACCCAGTCAACCGCGTTACTGCCTGCCTACCCGCGAATTTGAGAGGGGTGCTTTTCGCACGGTAAAAGCATGTTTTCGGTCTTACAAAGCCGGCGCTGAAAGTTATCGCGATTTCGGGCGCTTCCTGGCTTCCAAACCCCATTATAAACACCTGTTTGGCTACCGCCGCAGCGATTACCGCCGCTGGGCCTATGGACTGGTAGCCGGCGGATACGCCACCGACCCCGAATATGCCGAAAAGATCATCCGCGTCGTCCAAGCTTATGAGTTGGATCTGGTGGTGGATGAAATCCAATGAGTGAACGGTGAACGAGTGAACGGTGAACGTTCACTCTACTTACAACGCTTTTTGCCCTCTTCCAGGTGTTCCCGGTCTTTGAGCCAGGGGATCGCTTTGGTCAGTCCGCGTTGGTAGTACATCAACGCCCTTGCACAGTCGCCCATAGCGCTGTAATAATCGCCCAGCACCTCGTAGGTATAATAATGCTCGGGATTAAGCCGCTCATAAGTCTTGAGTTGCTCCGAATCCACCTGTTTTTCCTTTTTTGCAGCCTTGGAAATGCTTTCGCTCAATTGTTTGTACTGCAGATAATCGGCATACCCAGGAGAAGAAAGCAGCGAATCGGCGGGTAAGGACAAGGCCGCATTTGAGATATCCAGCGGCGTCTGCATCAGGGGAGCTTTTTGGAATACTTCGCGCAAATCGTAAGCCACAAAAGAGCCTATTTGCGAAGGCATACCGGCCACCCACATCATTAGTTTTTCGGGTTGAAAGATCACCGAATGGTGTGCGATAAGCTGGTCGATGGCCATTTCATTGCCCAGGCCGATAAAACGGTTGTCCATGCCCCGGTAATCGTGCAGAATCGCCGCCATTTTAGCGGGCGTAAGGGGCTGATTCTGGATAAAAAGCTGTTCCATACGACGATGGCGGTAAGCCGTTGATGTCTGACGCAATGCTTTTTCATTTTCATCGCATTGCCACAACACACTATCCTGGAAATGATTGGCGCATACCAGGTGTTCATTGCCGGATTCGTATAGAATAGTTTGTTCGGGCGTTTTTTCGATCACCACTACCCGGCGGGGGTTTCCCGTGCTCACCACAATATTTTCGGAAACAAAAGTTTCTGTCTCTTCGGCAATATAAAAAGCTTCTTCAATAGTAGATGCATATTGTAAAATACGGCGCCCGAGTATAGTTACAGGCGTTTTGGCGCCTTGGGGAATACCGGAGGGGCCGGCATTGAGGGTCACCGTGAGTCCTTCGATATTCATGCCCGAAACAGTGCCGACCATGCCCGGCCAGGTCACCATAGCAAAGGGAATACCGCTATCGGGTTTGATAAAAGAGATCATCTTGTGGCGGGCGAAGCCGTCGCCGACGTAGAAATCGAAATTGCGGCCCAGGAGAAGGGTGCTGTCGGCACTCGCCCCGTCCCAGGCGGCCAGGGCCGTACACCCCGACACGAGGCCCATATTCTGCAGCGCATGCCCTATGTCGTGCGCAGCGTGGTAATTGAGCTTTCGGTGATATTTGGGCCCCACATAATCAAAGGAGTCGGAGGCGGCAAGCGACCAGCCGTAGATCTCCTGCTGGTATTCAAGCGGCACGTGATCGGGCAGGTCGCGGTTAAACCAGGCTACAAATAATTTCAGCACCTGGAGATACCATCTTGAGTGAATTTTTTCTTCTACGCCCTGCACAAAAGCCGACTCGTGGGCTTCCAGTATTTCGCGGCACAATTTGCCGCCATAAACCCCTCTTTCAAAAGGAGCGCCTTCGAGATACAATTCCCAGAAGCCGGCCTGATTTTTTTTCAGCCAGTTGTGCTTGAGGGTATAAAATTGCGGCGCAGATTCCTGTCGTTTATCCTGCAACACAGACAAATCGGGCACTTGCGGGGGCGTAGCAATCACCAGTTTGTAAAAAATCCAGGCCAGCGCTATCACGCCGCTCAGAACAAGCAGTAGAAAAATCAGGCTTCTCTTCCAAAAACGCAGATTCATAGAAAAGGCTTTTTGCCAAAAATCAGGAATATATTATATCTTTGGCCAAATTTTATACCACGCAGCGGGAATCACCTATGGCCGAATCCCAGTAATTACTGCCAGGTTATCTTCCTTAAACGGGTATATTGGATAACAGTTTAATTAAAATTTTGTGCAACGAATTAAAGTCGGGACACAACAACTCGGGATAGCCGAGTTTCAGCGCCTGCTCTTTGCCCCTAATGCGTCTGTAGATATAGACGATACCGCGCTCCGGAAAGTTGAAAACAACCACGAATTCCTGAAGCAATTTGCTGTCAATAAAGTTATTTACGGCGTAAATACCGGATTTGGGCCAATGGCGCAATATATCATTGGGCCGCAGGATATTCAGGCGCTTCAGTACAACCTTATCAGGAGCCATGCCACCGGGATGGGGCAACTCATTCCACCGCTTTATGTTAAGGCCATCATGATTGCCAGGCTCAATACGCTGATGCTGGCCCGTTCGGGCGTACACGGCAGCACGGTATTATTGCTGAGCCAAATGATCAACCGCGATATTTGTCCCTGTATTTACGATCACGGCAGCGTGGGCGCCAGCGGCGACCT
>JAEUUQ010000345.1 GCA_016787505.1 Saprospiraceae bacterium
TTAATATCTCCTGCGCCAGTCCAAACGACAAGGTCATGCCGGCCCCGCTCAGCCCATTCACAATGGTAACGCCTTCCTCTGGATTTACTACGTATTCGGTTTTTCCCGGAAGCTTGGCATAAATGCCGTGCCAGGTCTCGCCTATTTGCATATTCGGAAAAGCGGCAAAATTGGACAGGTAATCAAGGATCAATTGGTTGATATAGGCGCTGTCGAAAGGACTCAGGTCGAGGCCGTATTCGTGGCTATCGCCAATAGTGATTTCTCCTTTGCTGGTTTGAGATACTAGCACATGAATACCCCACTCCTGGTAAGCGGGCAATTGGGCGGCAAAGCGCTTTTTTAAGGTGTGGATGCTTTCACAATGCGCAAACGAGCCGTAATGGGTCAGGGTTAGTCCGGCGCACAATGTGGGCCCCAATTGCCAGTCGGCAAGCTGTGGCGTCGTGCGCATCATCTGCAATTTGCACTTGGTGATGCCGCTTGCTGCATATATTTCGGGGTAGAGCGTTTCAAAATCGGCGCCGCTGCAAACATAAATGCGTTCGGCATACCATTGTTCATCGCCGGCTGCAATCCAGGGACTGTCGATAAAAGTAACCGCCGTTTCATAAACGATAGTAACCCCCATAACTTCCTGCAAATACCGGTGAATCAGTTGGGTGGCTTCACGTGGGTCCACATTGACTTCTGTGGCGCTCCACAAGGCGCCTTTGAGCCCCGCCGGGTTTATTACGGCACTTTTTTCAAGCGCTTTTTCGGGCCTGAGCAGTTCAATCTCATAGCCGTTATTTTTTCTTGTTTCCACAAACTCCTCCAGCACATCCAACTCATCGTCGTGATATGCTGCGCACATCATGCCCGTCGGTGCAGCCCAGAAGCCGGCTTTTTCAGCCAGTTCGAGCCAAACGGCGCGCGACTGCATGGCGCGTTCGAAGGTTTCGAGCGGTTGTCCTACCGGCCAAACCATTCCGAAATTGCGGATCGTAGCCCCTATCGCACGGGGGTGGCGTTCAAGCATAATGACCGACGAACCCGCTTTGGCAGCGGTATAGGCCAAGGCCAGCCCTACAATGCCAGTACCCACAACGGCTACATCCCAATTCTGGTCGTTCATAACAGCGATTTTTATACCCACAAAGCTACGGGTAGCAGTGTAAACAGGGTTTTATTTTTGTGTGAAATATGCCTCGCCGTGCACTTGCCAAAAAACAGCCTGTTATTTTTGTTCCAATAAATCCTGACACCTATGCTTCCCTATCAACTAGTAGTATTCGACATGGCCGGAACCACCGTGCAAGACAACCACGAAGTAGAAGATTGCTTCTATGAAGCTGCCGTACAAACCGGACTTGAGGCCACAAGAAGTCGCATCAACGCCATGCATGGCATTCCTAAAAAAATAGTCATCGAAACCTTATGGGACGAGTACATCGGCAAAGGTCATCCCGAATTTGAAACTAAGGTAGAAGCTACTTTTGCCGCTTTCAAAACAATTTTGGAAACCCATTACCTCACACACCCGGTGCGCCCCACTATAGCTGCCATCGAGACATTCGCCTGGCTAAAGTCGCAAGGTGTCAAAATAGCCCTCAACACAGGCTTTTACCGAGAAGTGGTTAATATTATCCTCCAGCGCCTCGGCTGGGATCACAACCTGGATGAGAACTACCTGGGCAATGCCGATTCTATTATCGATCTTTCGCTGACGCCGAGCGAAACCGGCGGCAAAGGAAGGCCCCACCCCGATATGATCCTGAAAGCCATGCAAATTTTCGATATCGAGGATCCCCGTAAAGTAGTGAAAATCGGCGATACGCCCTCCGATTTGCAGGAGGGTAAACTGGCCGGCGTGGGCCTCAACCTCGCCGTCACCAGCGGCTCGCATACCCGCGAGGAACTGGAAGTGTGGGAAAACGACGGACTCATGGACAGTCTGGCCGAACTGCCGGCCCTAATGCTGGAAAAAAGCGCTATTTTGAACGCCGGATAACAATACTTGCATGCTCAAACGCTACCTGCAACGCGCCCCCGACAGCGTTTTCATCCTGTTTGCCACTTTGTCGGCTTTTGGAGCGTATTTCTGTATGTACGCTTTTCGCAAACCCTTCACTGTGGCCACTTATGAAGGGATTGGTTTTTGGGGCGACGAGCTGGCCTACAAAAGTGCGCTCGTCATTAGCCAGGTAGTCGGCTATGCGTTGTCGAAATTTATAGGCATCAAAGTTATCTCCGAATTAAAAAGCCATTACAGGGTTGTTTTATTTCTACTACTGATCGGTTTGGCAGAAGTAGCGCTGCTGCTTTTTGCTATTGTGCCGGCGCCCTGGAATGTCATTCTCATGTTATTTAACGGCTTGCCGCTGGGTATGATTTGGGGTATCGTTTTTAGTTATCTGGAAGGGCGGCGATTTACTGAAATTTTGGGCGCCGGACTAAGTACCAGTTTTATCATTGCTTCGGGCGCCGTCAAGTCTATCGGACAATGGCTGATGCTGCATTTTGGGGTTAGCGAATTCTGGATGCCGGCTGTTACGGGCGCTATTTTTATTCTCCCCTTGCTTTTGTTTGCGTATCTGCTCGAACAAATACCGCCGCCGACGCAAGAAGATATCGATTTGCGCACCGAGCGCAAACCCATGACCGGGCAGGAGCGCGTCCGCTTATTTCGCAATTATGCTCCCGGGCTGGTCTTGCTCATCGCTTTTTACACCTTGCTAACAGCCTATCGCGATTTTCGCGACAACTTTGCCGCCGAGATTTGGTCGGCATTGGGCTTTGACGGCAAACCTTACATCTTTACCGCATCAGAAACGCCGATAGCTATATTAGTCCTCCTTATGGTAGGCGCTACTATGTGGATTAAAGACAATCACCTCGCGCTCCGCGTATACCTGTGGCTCATTTTGGGCGGCGCCGTATTGGTTGGGGTGAGTACCGTTCTTTTTAGTAACGGCATCCTCAACGGCGCACTGTGGATGGTGCTTGTCGGCCTGGGATTGTATATGGCCTATATCCTGTATAACTGCATCCTTTTTGATCGCATGATAGCCGCTTTTCGCTACAAAAGCAACGCCGGTTTCCTTATCTATGTAGCCGATGCTTTCGGATATCTGGGCTCAGTGGCCATACTTTTTTTTAAAGATTTCGGCCGCCCCAATCTCAGTTGGATTGAGTTTTTTACCCAAGCCAGTTATATGCTTGCAGTCGGCGGCGTGCTATTGCTTATTTCCGCTATTTGGTATTTTTCTCGAAGAGTAGAGCCGGCACGCAGGCACTTATCGTGACCAAGTGCTAGCGCTGCTGGTGGCTTACTTGTATTTTGATTTCCAGCAGCTTTGACGTGCCGTCGTCGTTGTCCGTGACGGCCAACGCATGCAAATAGCCTTGTACATCGGTATGCAAACAGGTTATTGACTCGATTTTATCCTTCACACCAACTCCATTGTGATCGGTAACGGGCGCCAGCCAGGTTATCTCGGCGGCGCCGTTTTCGGGTAGGTAAAGCCCGCCTGCATAGCTGCCCAGTATTTCGCCGTCGTCATACCAATTATCCGTATCTTCCACAGTGGCGGTAAACAACACCCAATTTGTGCCCGGCGCCAACGTGGCGCCTGAAAAGCCCATTGGTACGCCTTGATGAGTGGGTAGCGACACGGGGCTGATAACCACTTTTAAATCAAAGATATTGGTTTTTTGATAAAGAGACTTGAGCAGTTGGGGCCAGGAAAGGCTTGCCACAAAGTTGCGACCCCGGTTAAACAGGTGCAGTGTTTCTCCGGCAATAACGGCGCCTTCTATATTGAGTTCGTCGGCGGTAATACCGGCGCTTTCGCGAATTTGCTGGTACAAAAAATTCACATCAAACACCTGGGTACGATCGGGGGCGCCGGGAAAAAACAAATACATCGAATCGCGTTGCGGCGACAGGCTGCCGGAGCCAAACAGGGCCAGGCAGGGTTGACCGTCGCATAAGCCTTCTGCTATGCTTTCCAGGTCGGGCTTCTGTGGTTTCGGGATGCGTTGTTGGCCGGCAAAATGGGGCAAAAGCAGGAACCTGCCGACTTGCTGGTAAGTTTTGTCCAATTGATACAAAACCGGCGTATCGTCGCCGGCTACAAAAATACTATCGCCGCTTACCGACAAGGCAGAAGCCGAAGGGAGGTCATTAAACAAAAAAGTCTTATCCACAATAACGCGGACGGTATTATCCATTTTTTTGCAGCTACTGGTAAATAGCCACAAAGAGATAAATAATAATGGGAAGCGCCAAAGAAACAGTTGGTGAAGATAAGCATTAGCCATTCGTAATATTTTATCTATTAAAATGCCTGTGCCTTCCAAATGTTTACCTTGTGCCGATGAGCCTGACAGATCTATCGCCCGACAATTGGGCCTGGCTTTTTTTCGGCGCCTTGCTTATCGGCATGGCCAAAGCCGGCATTAGCGGCGTGGGTATGCTGGCGGTGCCTATCATGGCGGCTATCTTTGGGGGTAAACCTTCATCAGGGCTGGTGTTGCCCATGCTCATCATTGCCGATGCTTTTGCCGTGGTTTATTATAAAAGGCATGCGCAGTGGGCGCATATTTGGGCTTTGCTTCCCGCTGCTGCGGTGGGCGTATTGCTCGGGCTTGTGGTGGGGTATTGGGCTGATGACAAGCTTTTTGCACAACTAATAGCCGTCATCGTTTTTGCCAGTCTGGCACTTATGCTATGGCAGGAATTCCGGGGGCTTCCAGCGCGTGTCACCGGCAACCGCTACTTTTCCTGGGTTTTTGGCCTGCTGGGGGGCTTTAGTACCATGATCGGCAATGCGGCAGGCCCCGTATTAAATACGTATTTGCTCAGTAGCCGCCTTTCGAAAGACCACTTTATCGGTACCGCGGCCTGGTTTTTTTTTCTGGTGAATCTATTCAAACTACCTTTTCACATCTGGATTTGGCATACCGTCACGGTCGACAGCATGATGCTCAATCTGGCGGTGATACCCGCTATCGCCCTCGGCATCTTTATCGGCATCCGCACCGTGAAGCTCATTCCTGAGCGGGAATTCCGCTATTTTATAATTATCGCTACCTGCCTGGCGTCGCTTAAATTGCTGTGGTAGAATGTTTTATCGTTTGCTTATGTAGCACATCTAAGTATTTGCGTAGTAAATATCCCTATTCAACGGTTATGTCGTTATTTGTTACCAAAAACTACGTCTGTACTTCCAAAAATTGACAGCAATAACTGCCCGCTGCAATTTGTGTGAAAATTCAATAACCAACACAAAACATTGCAGCCATGAAAAGTAAACATCTGAATCGCCTATTGCCCCTTTGGGGAATTGTATCTGCCCTGCTGGCCATTCTTTTGACCATTGGATGCGAGGTGAATATTTTGCCGACAGATGACGATTTGACAAGCGACCCTGAACTTGAAGAGCGTTTTACTGCTTACACTACTTTCGAATTAGTGCCCGCCGATATATACGAACAAGCTCTTGCTGCCGGCACGACCGGTTCTTTTGAAATAAACATTCCCCTTAGCGACGGCCAAACCTGGGTGGCCGAGGTTCATCAGGGAAATATGCTGGCCGAGGGGTTTAAAGCCATCGAAAATGGCCCAGGCGGCGAAACCGAACGCGAAGTGGATATCATCGCGCTGGAAGGCGTAATAAAAGAAACCGGCGCCGCCGTGAGATTTGTGGTCAGCCGGTCGCTTTTTGGCGGGGCTGTCGTTGAAAACGACCAGATCTGGTATATTGACCCCATTACGAAGCATACCAAAGACCGGCTTGAACCAACAGGCCAATGCGTACTATATCGCGAACAAGACGTCATGGAGAAAAAAGTAACCGAATTTGACCATGGCTATATTCAGGATGCCCATCATGAAACGTATCCGGATTCGCCTGCACCCGGCACAGAAGAACGCGCGGCCAATTGTTGGAAATTGGAGCTCAGAGCGCACGGCGATTATGAGTATTACGCTAATAAATGCGGGTCGAATTACAATCTGGCCGTATACGCGATAGCGCTGAATTTCGGCCAGGCCGAAGCAAAATTCAACGCTATTAATCTCGACTTTTCTATTTTGTCGATCGATGTATTTACTTCTACAAGTAATACGCTTTATTACCCCACCGCTACAGATATTATGACGCTTTGGCAGCAGACACAATATATGTGGAATGCAAATACGGCCAATCGCGATCTGGTGATACTATTCACAGGTAAAAACACGACCTATTTGGGATATCCTTCCTCTTTTATTTCTTATACAGCTTCGGTATGTAAAAGCCCTTCTAATGCTTATGCCGTGTTAAAAACAGGCCTTGGCAGCAATTTACAGGTGAATACGCTTGCCCGTGTAATAGGCGTTGCGCTTGGCGCCGGGGTAACCACATCGGGCATTATGTCGTCACCCGTTCCTTCCGGAGTAGCCAGTTTCTCGAGTACATCAATCAACCAAATGAACTGGCACCTCTGGTTTAACAACGGGTGCCTGCACCAGGGCGCCTGCTGGTAATAAAAGAGGGGCTTACAACCTGCTTGTAAGCCCCTCTTTTATTAAAAAACATATTGGTTATCGCAGAATTACAATCCTTTGCGAATACACCGGCTGCCCCGGCAAAGTAGCCGTGAGCACTACTACGCCCTCCGGATAACTTTGAAGGTCCATCATTACCGGCCCCTGCGGGATAGAAGCAATTTTTTGCGTAGCTAACAAATTGCCCCGCATGTCGTACAAGCGCAACGTCGCTTGCGAGCCGGCGTAAGCACTCAGATCGAGATATACTTCCTTATTAATTGCCGGATTGGGGTAAAACTGCACGCTTTCTGTGTTTGCTTCGCGAGACACCCATGATTCCAGGTATGCCGTAGTTCCCGTTTTCGACACCGACAAGCTACTTCCGTTTGAAGTACAAGCCGTCAATTGGCTGTTGATACAAGTCAGCGCAGTGGTGAGGTATTGGCGGTGTGATACAAATACGATATTGGCCAGCGCGTAGTTGGTCACTTGTAGTACTTCGCCCAGCGTGGCGTTGGTAGATAGCGCCTGCAAAATAACGGGGTGTATTTCACAGGGCAGGTCGTTGAGTCGTAAGGCTGCTTGTGAGGGGTTGGCCCTAAGGTACAGCGCCAGCAGGATAGCCTGCGATAAAAGAGGGTTGGTGAGCGAGCCGTTGTCGTCAAACGACAGGTAGGCGGGTTGGCACTCATAGCCATCTATGATCGCATGACCGCTGGGCAACGTTGCGGGCGCCGTTGGTTGTTCGGTAACCGTCAGCCACTGCACCAGGCAATCTTCGGCCCCTTGTTTGATCTGCATCGTGCGGGAAGAATACCCCATCACAATGGGTTCGGGAACGCCGTCGCCATTGGCATCCCAGTTCAATGCTTCGGAAATCCACACAGCCGGCGATTTTTCAATGATTTGCTCGCAAACGCTGGAATTGCCACTGCCATCTCCCGCCGACCAGGTGCGTTTGATGGTGCATTCCCACTCGTAACTGCCCGCAATGATGACATCGCTATAGCTTAGTTGTACTGCGGAAGCGCAGTTATCTGTCGCCGTAGCAAACCCTGTCGAGTTGAGGGCGCTGGTATCGCAGCCTACCGTAATATTTGCCGGACAGTCGAGTTGGGGGCCCGTTTGGTCGGCCACTATTACCGTGGCACTACACAGGGCGCTTTCGCCGAGATCATCTGTTACCGTGAGGCTCACTTCATTAGCGCCGATGTCAGCGCAAGAAAAAGAAGAAGGAGAAACTGCCAGGTTAAGTGCCAGTCCATCGGGGTGCGAGCTACCTGCGTCTACCAAACTAGCGGCAAGAGTAGCCTGTCCGGTATTGTCGAGGGCAAGCGTTACAGGAGCCGTAGCGCATTGGGCTACGGGGATGGCTCTACGTTCGCTGCGATATTGTATAAAGCCGTCTTCGGTAGTTGCGCTGGTACCGCCGGCGATGATTTCTTGCGTCAGGCTGCTGGGGTTGGCAAAGCTGCCACCTCCTCCTCCGCGACCGGTAGTACCGCCGCCGCCGCCGCCCGAATAGCCGCCGCCGCCGCCGGCAGCGCCGCTACCCGAACCGCCGCCGCCGAAGCCGTAGCCGCCGTTGCGGAAAGTAAAGCTCGTACAGCCTTCGGCGCCGCCGCCGGCGCCGCCTTCGGGGAAGCCGGACTGGCCTTCGCCTACTTCGGTAGTACCAATAAATTCGATACAAGTAATGCCGTTGCCGGGTTGGAAGGCGCCGCCGCCGCCGCCGGAAATATCTACGCTATTGCCGCCGCCAAAGCCGCCAATGCCGCCCCAGCCGGGAGCGATGTCGCCGTTACCGCTGCCGCCGTCGGGAGTAGCCCGGCCACCCTGTCCGTCTTCGTTATCTACGCAAAAAGTGATAATCCGGCCCTGATAGGCGCCACCACCGCCGCCGGCTACGGCAAGAATTTGCCAGGTGTCGCTGCCGGGGGCTTTGTATAAAACAGCCGTACCGCCGCCGCCGCCGCCATAAGTGAAGCCGGTGCCCAGGATGCCGCCGCCGGTGCCCTTCTCACCAGCGCCTCCTGCAATGAAACGCACCGTGCCGCCGTATTGCAAATCATTGGCGCCCGATCCTATTCCAAAAGTTACTTTTACAAAAGCGCCTGCGCCGCCATCAGACTTACAGTCGTCGTCGAGTTCGGCAAAACCGCCGTCGCCGCCGCGCAAAATGAATTCTATTTCACTGATTGCGGGGTCATTGGGCGCCAAAAAATCCTGGTAAGAACCGGTATAACTGATCGTGTAGGTGTTGCCGTCGCAGGTCAGGTCGCTCTGTGCACCTGCCGGCATAGCCAAGCTCAATAGCCATAGCGCTATCAATATCCCGCTACTACGGCTTAAGCGCTTACTTTGTACATTTCTCATAGATTACAATGGTTTGTATAAAAATTGATGCAACAATTCGAATTAAAAACCAAGAGGGTAGCGCGTGGAGCATGCTCCCGAAGGGCGATTGGAGATAAGGGTGAAAATACCGGTTGCTGCTAAAGGGGGGGAACAAGTGTGCAAGATATGAATTTTTTTTGAATGTCAAGTGGTGTCGGTTGGAATTATTGTTGTCAGTTGTCAGCAATTAGCACCCGGCGCAGGGTAACCGGCTGCTGATGGCTGTTTATTAGCCTTGCGTTTTAATAATAAATGCCGTAACTTACGGGCATTAAATTAGGTATTATATCTCGTAAAAATACAAAAAAATGATCAAACCAAAACAAATAATCAGATCGACGGTACTCGTAATACAATTCAATTTATTTTTCGCTTGCCTGGTTCATTCTCAAGTAAATAACTATAGGCCCACACTACTGGACATTTTTACAAATCGCATGATTTTTGGGGTTTAAAATTCCCAGGACGAATTCCAGAAACCGGCAAAATCGAAAACATTTGTGAATCAAACGAGCCAGCCCTTCTCTAAAAATGGAAACTTCCGGGGT